>JALYNK010000040.1 GCA_030773235.1 Actinomycetota bacterium
GCCGCGGCCGGCCCGCTGGCTGGTGGCGCGCACCGAGGACCCCTGGGCGGTCGGGCCGGCCGAGCCGCCGTCGATGCTCGCCGTCGACCCGCCCGACCACACCCGCTACCGCTCGCACGTCGCCAAGGTCTTCACGCCCCGCGCGCTCGCCGCCCTGGAGCCCCGGATCGAGCAGATCGCCGCCGAGCTGCTCGACCGCCTCCCGCGCTCCAGCGAGGTAGACCTGATCGCCGCGTACGCCGGACCGCTGCCGGTGCGCGTGATCTGCGAGATGCTCGGCGTGCCGGCCGCCATGCACGAGCAGATGCGCGCGTGGGGCGACGCGGCCGGGGTGACGCTCGACCCTGCCGTCCCGTACCGCCGCTACCGGGAGGCGCAGCTTGCCGTCCGGCAGATGCACCGCTGGCTGGCCGACCACCTCGTGGCGCTGCGGCGGGCCCCCGGGGACGACCTGCTCAGCCGGCTGGTCACCACCGTCGACGACGGCCGCACGCTCAGCGACGTGGAGCTGCGCGCCACCGCGCTGCTCGTCATCGGCGCGGGCTTCGAGACGACCGTGAACCTGCTCGGCAACGGCGTGGTCCAGCTGCTGGCGCACCCCGAGCAGCGGGAGCCGCTCGCCGCCGACCCGGAGCGGTGGCCCGGCGCCGTCGACGAGGTCCTGCGCATCGACCCGCCGGTGCAGTCGACGCTGCGCGTCGCCGCCGCGGACGTCGAGATCGACGGGCACGCGTTCCCGTCCGGTCGGTTCGTCAGCCTCATGCTCGGCGGGGCCAACCGCGATCCCGAGGTCTTCCCCGACCCCGACCGGTTCGACGTCCTGCGCGCGAACGCCCGCGAGCACCTCGCCTTCTCCGCCGGCGTGCACTTCTGCCTGGGCGCCGCGCTCGCCCGCCTCGAGGGGGCCGTCGGGCTGCGGATGCTGCTCGACCGCTTCCCCGGGCTCGCGCCGTCCGCGCCGCCGGTGCGGCGCACGCAGCGGGTGCTGCGCGGCTACGCGCGCCTGCCGGTGCGACTGGGGGGGTGAGGGCGACGCCGGTCTGCCGGTGACCCGGCCGACCGACGGGCCGGCCGACCGGTGAGCCGGCCGACCGATGAGCCGACGGCCGTCCGGACGTCACATGTGCACCGCTGGTCGCGCCGACCCGCTGCGCACCAGTCGGGGCCCGTGGCACCCTGCCCTGCTCCCGCTCCCGCGGGACCGATCGAGGAGCGCACGTGGTGACCCAGCTGCTGACCCGGCCCGAGGAGCAGCTCGAGCAGTACCGCACCGAGCTGCGCGGCTACTGCTACCGGATGCTCGGCTCGGTCTTCGACGCCGACGACGCGGTGCAGGAGACGCTCGTCAAGGCCTGGCAGGGCCTCGACCGGTTCGAGCAGCGGTCGAGCGTCCGCTCCTGGCTGTACCGCATCGCCACCAACGTCTGCCTGGACGCGCTGCGCAGCTCCAGGCGGCGGGCGACGCCCATGGACCTGTCCTCGCCGGTGCCGGCGACCACGCCGCCGGGCGAGACGCTGCCCGAGAGCCACTGGCTCGAGCCGGCGCCGGAGGCCGACGTCGTCCCGGCGACCGGGGACCCGGCGCAGCGCGCCGTGCTGCAGGACAGCGTCCGGCTCGCCTTCGTCGCCGCGCTGCAGCACCTCCCGCCGCGCCAGCGTGCGGTGCTCGTGCTGCGCGAGGTCCTCTGCTGGCAGGCCGCCGAGGTCGCCGAGCTGCTCGACACCAGCGTCGCGTCGGTCAGCAGCGCACTGCAGCGGGCCCGGGCGACCATGGCCGCCACGACCGCCGCCGGCAGCGAGGCCGCTCCGCCCGGCCCGCTGACCGCCGGCGACGAGGTCCTGCTGCAGCGCTACGTCCGCGCGTTCGAGGCGTACGACATCCCGTCGCTCGTGCAGCTGCTGCGCGAGGACGCCAGCATCTCGATGCCGCCGTACGCGATGTGGCTGCGCGGGCGCGACGACCTCGCCCGGTGGTACCTCGGGTTCGGCAAGGGCTGCCGCGGCTCCCGGCTGGTGCCGGTCGCCGCCAACGGGTCGCCGGCCTTCGGCCAGTACCGACCGGCGCCGGACGGCGGCCACGTGCCGTGGTCGGTGCAGGTCCTCGAGCTGCAGGACGGCCGGGTCCGGCACGTCCACCACTTCCTCGACCCGGCGCTGTTCGCGCGGTTCGGGCTGCCCGCCCGCCTGTAGCCGCTCAGGCACTTCGCTCAACGGGACGGCGCGGATCGGCCGGCCCGAGCAGCGGGTCCAGCCCGGTCAGCGCCAGAAGCCCGGCGAGCGCCGGGACTGCCTGGTCCTCGGCACCGCCCGCGCCCACGACCTCGAGCTGCGCGCCGCAGCGCCGGGTGAGCAGGAGCAGCCGGGCGAGAACGTCCAGGACCTGCAGGCCCGCCGCGCCGCGCACCTCGGCGCGGACCCGCGCCCCGCGCCGGGCGGCGAGCAGCGCCTGTACGCACCCGCAGACGCGCGCGGCGTCGCCGACGGCCAACGGTGCCGCCACCGCCACGAGGACGACGGCTTGGTGGGCCGCGCTCGGCGGTTGTCCGTACGTCACGTCCCTGCAGACGACGCCCACGCCCGCCGGTCATCGCCCCAGGACGTGTCTCGGGGTCAGCTCGTCTCCGCGGCGAACTTCTCGATGAGCTCCGTGGCGCCGGACACGATGAGCAGGTCGCCCTCCTGCACCAGCGTCTCCGGACGGGCGTGGGTGAAGTCCTTGCCGCCGCGCTTGACGCCGACGATCGTCACGCCGTACTTGCTGCGCAGCGCGGAGTCGCCGAGCGTCCGGCCCCATGCCTCGCGCGGCGCGCTCAGCTTGACGATGGCGAAGCCGTCGTCGAACTCGATGAAGTCGATGAGCCGCCCGGTGAGCAGGTGGGCGGTGCGCTCGCCGGCGTCGCGCTCCGGGTAGATGACGTGCTTGGCGCCCGCCCGCTCGAGGATGCGCCCGTGCGCCGGCGTGATGGCCTTGGCCCACACCTCGCGCAGGCCGAGATCGACGAGCACCCCGGTGCTCAGCAGGCTCGCCTCGATGTCGTCGCCGATCGCGACGACCGCGATGTCGAACTGCTCCGCGCCGAGCTGGCGCATCGCGCTCTCGCTCGTCGCGTCCACCTGCACCACGTGCGTGAGCCGCCCGGACCACTCCTGCACCAGCTCGAGGCTCGCGTCGACCGCGAGCACCTCGTGCCCCAGCCGCTCGAGCGTTCCGGAGATGGCTCCGCCGAAGCGGCCTAGCCCGACGACGAGGACGGTGTCCTGCTGCTCCTGCTTGGCCACTCCCGCTCCTGCTCTTCAGGTCGCTCCTGCTCAGCCGACGAGCAGCCGCTCCTCCGGCCGGCGGTACAACCGGCTGCGCTCCCGCACCGCGAGCGCCGTGGCCAGCGTGACCGGCCCGATGCGCCCGAGGAACATGAGCACGACGAGAAGGTAGTGACCGGCCGGGGGGAGCCCCGCGGTGATGCCCGTGGACAGTCCGACGGTCGACGACGCCGAGATCACCTCGAACAGCACGCGGTCGAGCGGCTCGCCGCTCACCGCCAGCAGCGCGAGTGTGCCGCCGACGACCAGCGCGACGCCGAGCAGCGCGACGGTGAGCGCCTGGCGCAGCACCGCGCTCGGCACCTCGCGGTCGAACGCGTCCACGTGCGGCTCGCCGCGCACCTCCGCGACGATCGCGAAGAAGAGCACCATGAACGTCGTGACCTTGATGCCGCCCGCGGTGCTCGCGCTGGCTCCGCCGATGAACATGAGGCCGTCGGTGACGAGCAGGCTGGTCGCGTTCATCGCGCCGTAGTCGACGGAGTTGAAGCCGGCGGTGCGCGGCTGCACCGCCTGGAAGAACCCGGCGAGCAGTTTGCCCGGCCACTGCAGCGGCCCGAGGGTGGCGGGGTTCGTCCACTCGAACGCGGTGATGAGCGACGCGCCGACGAACAGCAGCAGGAAGTACGTCAGCAGCACCGTCTTGGTGTGCAGCGACCAGGTGCGCGGCTGCCGGAGCTCGCGCCGCAGTTCGAACAGCACCGGGAACCCGAGCCCGCCGAGGATCACAGCTCCGGCGATCGGCAGGCTGACCCAGGGGTCGGTGGTGAACCCCATGAGGTTGTTGCTGAACAGCGAGAAGCCGGCGTTGTTGAACGCCGACACCGCGTGGAACAGGCCGCGGTACGCCGCGGGTCCGAGCGGCATGTCGTACCCCAGCCAGAAGCGGGCGGTGAGGACGAGCGCGACGACCGCCTCGATGAGGAAGGTCGTGCGCGCGACGCCGCGCAGGACCCGGCGCACGTCGCCGAGCCCCTCCGCCTTGGTCTCCCAGCGGGTGAGCAGCCGGGAGCGGAGCCCCATCCGGCGGGAGGTGAGTAGCGCCAGCAGCGACGCCAGCGTCATGATCCCGAAGCCGCCCGCCTGGATCCCGACGAGGATCACCAGCTCGCCGAACAGCGACCAGTGCGTCGGCGTGTCGACCACGGCGAGCCCCGTCACGCACACCGCGGACGTCGCCGTGAAGAACGCTTCGCGGAAGCCGGTGCTGAGGCCGGGCTCCGCCGCCACCGGCAGCATGAGCAGGCCGGTGACCGCGAACACGGCGACCCCGAACGCCACGACACCGACCTGAGCGGGGTGGGGCCGCCGCACGCTGCGGACCACGTGCCCGCGCAGCCGGGCCAGGGAGCCGGGCCGCGGGGGAGGCTGCGCTCCGACCGGTGCGGGTCGCGCTGGAACTGGCCCGGTCGGGGTCACCTGCGGTCTCCTCCCGCGCCGCCTCCCCTGCTCGCGCGCCGAACGCTACTCCGGGCGACTCGGAGCCCGCGTGCCGGCGGGCACCGCAGCGCGTGACGCCGCCCACCTCAGCACGGCCGCAGGCAGGGCTGCGGGTAGGGTCCTGCGAACGAGGGGAGTAATCCCGAACAGCGCGTCGTCAGCACGGCTGCCGCCCGGCTCCGTGCCGGGCGCGGAGCCCGGCGCCCCTGGCCGTGCCCGGCGGACGAGACCTCGGCCAGCGTGCGCCCGTCTCGGCCCGGGGAGAACTCTTGTTGCAGGTGCCCACCTTCGTCTGGTTCGCCACGGTGGGAGCGGTGTTCGCACTGCTCGCCGTCGACCTCGTCGTCACCGGCCGCCGGCCACACGCGCCGTCGATGCGCGAGGCCACGACCTGGGTCGTCTTCTACGTCTCGCTCGCCGTGCTGTTCGGGATCGGCCTGTTCGTCGCGGCCGGCGGCGGGCCGGCGGGCGAGTTCTTCGCGGGCTGGGTGACCGAGTACAGCCTGTCGGTCGACAACCTGTTCGTCTTCGTGATCATCATGGCACGGTTCGCCGTGCCGCGCGAGTTCCAGCAGACGGTGCTGACCGTCGGCATCGTGCTGGCGCTGCTGCTGCGCGGCATCTTCATCGCGCTGGGTGCGGCGGCCATCGAGTCGTTCTCGTGGATCTTCTACTTCTTCGGCGCCTTTCTCGTCTACACCGCCGTCAAGCTCGTCTCAGGCCACGGCGAGGAGTCCGAGTACGAGGACAACGCGGTCCTCAAGCTGGTGAAGAAGGTCGTGCCGACCACCACCGAGTACGCCGGGCGGCGCCTGACCACCACTGTCGACGGGCGCCGGGTCGTCACGCCCATGCTGGTCGTCATGATTGCGGTGGGCACCACCGACCTGCTGTTCGCGCTCGACAGCATTCCGGCGATCTTCGGTCTGACCAAGGAGCCGTACCTCGTCTTCACGGCGAACGCCTTCGCGCTGATGGGCCTGCGGCAGCTGTACTTCCTGCTCGGCGGGCTGCTCGACCGCCTCGTCTACCTGAGCTACGGCCTCGCCGTGGTCCTCGCGTTCATCGGCGTCAAGCTCGTGCTCGAGGCCCTGCACACCAACCAGCTGTCGATCATCAACGGCGGCGAGCACGTGTCGTGGGCGCCGGAGATCCCGATCTGGCTCTCGCTCACGATCATCATCACCGTCCTCACCGTCACGACGGTGGCGAGCCTCGTCTCGTCCAGCCGGACCGAGCGGGAGGCCGCCGACGCCGCGGACGCCGCCCTGCCGGAGGGGGCCGGGGAGACCCTGGCCCAGGACCTGGAGCCGCTGGCGCGGACCGACCAGGAGCCGGGCGGCGCGCGCCGCGAGTGAGCGTGCCGGGCGGCTGACAGGGGCTCCCAACGGCGCCCCGGGCGGCCCGCGCGCGCGTCCGTAGACTCCGCGCTCTCCCGAGGGCGAGGAGCGGCCGTGGGCGCAGCAGAGCCGGACACCGACGCCGATCTGCGGGCGGACGTCCGCCGGCTCGGTCGGTTGCTCGGGGAGACGCTCGTCCGCCACGAGGGTCCTGAGCTCTTCGACCGCGTCGAGCAGGTCCGCAGCCTGGTGCGCACGGACCCCGCGGCCGCCGCCGAGGTCCTCGACCGCACCGACGTCGACATCGCGATCCCGCTGGTGCGCGCCTTCGCCGTGTACTTCCACCTCGCCAATGTCACCGAGCAGGTCCACCGCGGGCGGATCGTGCGCCAGGCGCGGCGCGACACCGGCGGAGCGCTGCGCCGCACGGCCGACCGGATCGCCGAGAGCGACGCCGACCCGGGCAGCGTGCGAGCGGGGGTCGAGGCCCTGCGCGTCGAGCCGGTGTTCACCGCGCACCCCACGGAGGCGGCGCGGCGGTCGACGCTCGCCAAGCTGCACCGGATCGCAGCGCTGCTGGACGATCCGGACGCGCGCGACGACGACCGGGCGCTCGCGGAGGTCGTCGACCTGCTGTGGGAGACCGACGAGCTGCGGGGGACCAAGCCCGACCCGGTCGACGAGGCCCGGGGAGCGCTCTACTACCTGGAGCAGCTCGGCCGGGCCGTGGTCCCGGGGCTGCTCGGCGAGCTCGACGACGCGCTGGCCGTGCTCGGCGTCGAGCTGCCGCTGTCGACCGCGGCGCTGCAGTTCGGCACGTGGATCGGCGGGGACCGCGACGGCAACCCGAACGTCTCGCCCGAGGCCACGCTGGCCGTCCTGTCCCTGCAGCACGAGTTCGGGCTGCGGGTGCTGCTGTCCGCGGTCGCGGAGCTGATCGACGACCTGTCCGCGTCGACGCGCGTGGTCGGTGTCAGCGAGGAGCTGCTGGCCAGCCTGGCCGCCGACCTGGAGCGGCTGCCCGAGATCGAGGCGCGGTTCCGCCGCATCAACGCCGAGGAGCCGTACCGGCTCAAGCTCACCTGCGTGCGCGCCAAGCTGCTGAACACGCGGACGCGCATCGCGGGCGAGCGCCCGCACGTCCCCGGGCGCGACTACCGGGGCCGCGACGGGCTGCTCGAGGACCTGCTCGTGCTGCACCGCTCGCTCTCCGAGCACGCTGGCGGCCTGGTCGCCCGCGGCCGGCTGACCCGCGTCGTCCGGACGGTGGCGGCCACCGGGCTGCACCTCGCGGCCATGGACCTGCGCGAGCACGCCGAGCCGCACCACGCGCTGCTCGCGGAGCTGTACGACCGGCTCGGGGAGCTCCCCGGTTCGTACGCGGCGCTCCCGCGCGCCGAGCGGCGCGAGCTGCTGGCCCGCGAGCTCGCCGGCCGCCGGCCGCTCGCCCCCGCCGAGCCTGAGCTGTCGGAGAGCGCGCAGCGCACCTGGTCGACCTTCGCCGCGGCGCGCACCGCGCTGGACCGCTACGGCGACGAGGTGCTCGGCAGCTGGATCGTCTCGATGACGCTCGGCGCCGACGACGTCCTCGCCGCCGTGGTCCTCGCCCGCGAGGCCGGGATCGTCGACGTCGCCCGCGGCGTCGCCCGGATCGGGTTCGTGCCGCTGCTCGAGACCGTGGAGGAGCTGCGCTCGGCCGCGCGGGTGCTCGACGAGCTGCTGTCCGTCGCGCCGTACCGCGAGGTGGTGCGTGCGCGGGGCGACCTGCAGGAGGTCATGCTCGGCTACAGCGACTCCAGCAAGGAGTCGGGCATCACCACCTCGCAGTGGGAGATCCACCGGGCGCAGCGCCGGCTGCGCGACGTCGCCGCCCGCCACGGCGTGCGGCTGCGGCTCTTCCACGGCCGCGGGGGCTCGGTCGGGCGCGGCGGCGGGCCGACGCACGACGCGGTCCTCGCGCAGCCGTACGGGGTGCTCGCCGGCGAGATCAAGGTGACCGAGCAGGGCGAGGTCATCTCCGACAAGTACGGCCTGCCGGTGCTGGCGCGGGAGAACCTCGAGCTGCTCGTCTCCGCGACGCTCGAGGCGACGGTGCTGCACCGCACGTCCCGCCAGCCTGCCGAGCAGGTCGCCGAGTGGGACGCGGCGATGGACGTCGTCTCGGAGGCGGCGTACGGCGCCTACCGCTCGCTCGTCGAGCACCCGGACCTCCCGGCGTACTTCACGAGCTCGACCCCGGTGGAGCAGCTCGCCGAGCTCAACATCGGGTCGCGCCCGAGCAAGCGCCCGTCCGGGGGCGGCGGGATCACGTCGCTGCGCGCGATCCCCTGGGTGTTCGGCTGGACGCAGTCGCGCCAGATCGTCCCCGGCTGGTACGGCGTCGGCGCCGGGCTGGCGGCGGCGCGCGAGGCCGGGCTCGGCGACCGGCTCGCCGAGATGGTCGCCAAGTGGCACTTCTTCCGGACGTTCCTGTCCAACGTCGAGATCACGCTGGCCAAGACCGACCTGCGGATCGCCCGGCACTACGTCGACCGGCTCGTCGACCCGGCGCACCGGCACCTGTTCGACCGGGTCTGCGTCGAGCACGAGCGCACCGTGCGCGAGCTGCTCGCCGTCACCGGCCAGTCGGAGCTGCTCGAGCGCGACCCGCGGCTGCGCCGCGCGCTCGCGGTGCGCGACGCGTACCTCGACCCGATCAGCTACCTGCAGGTCGCGCTGCTGCAGCGGCTGCGGACCTCGGACGGGCCGCCGAGCCCGGAGCTGCAGCGCGCGATGCTGCTGTCGGTCAACGGCGTGGCCGCGGGGCTGCGCGGCACCGGCTGACGGCACCGGCTGGACGGGCACCGGCTGGACGGGCACCGGCTG
>JALYNK010000041.1 GCA_030773235.1 Actinomycetota bacterium
GCTCGCTCGCCGTCCCGGCGGCGGCGCGCGCGGCCGCCCAGTAGCGCAACGTGCTCACGCGGAGGGCCGACCCGTCACGGCTCCAGTCTCGCGCACCGTCCGGCGTACCGTGGCGGCGCAGGCAACGGCGCCGGCACGTGCGTCCCCGGACCTGCGGAGTGCTCATGGCCGACCTGCTGGTGCTGACGAGCACCGCTGGGGGCGAGGTCCTGCCCGCCCTCGGCCTGCTCGGCCACGCGGTCCGCAGCGCGCCGCCCGGAGCGACCGCGCTGCTCGACCTCCCGGCTCCCGACGCGCTCCTCGTCGACGCCCGGCGCGACCTGGCCGGGGCCAAGGCGCTGTGCCGGCTGCTGCGCGCCACCGGTGTCGCCGTGCCGCTCCTCGCCGTGCTCACCGAGGGCGGCCTCGTCGCGCTCACCGCCGAGTGGGGCGTGGACGACGTGCTGCTGGACACCGCTGGACCGGCCGAGGTCGACGCCCGGATCCGGTTGGTCACCGGACGCGCCGCGGCGGCGAGCGGTCCCGCCGACACGGTGGTCCGGGCGGGCGAGCTCACGGTCGACGAGACGACGTACACGTGCCGGCTGCGCGGTCGGCCGCTCGACCTGACGTACAAGGAGTTCGAGCTGCTCAAGCACCTGGCCCAGCACCCGGGGCGCGTGTTCAGCCGCGCTCAGCTGCTGCAGGAGGTGTGGGGCTACGACTACTACGGCGGCACCCGCACCGTCGACGTCCACGTGCGCCGCCTGCGCGCCAAGCTCGGCGCGGAGCACGAGCACCTCATCGGCACGGTGCGGCACGTGGGCTACAAGCTCGTCACCGTGCCGCTGGAGCCGCTGGAGCCGGAGGTGGCCGAGCCGCGGGTGTCGTGAGCCCGGGCGGAGAGCCCGGCTGGCCCTCGGCCGCGGCGCCGGGGGCCGCGACGGCCGCGCACTAGCGTCGCGGCCCGTGACCCCGACGGCCTCGGACCTGCGCACCGTCCGGCGGCTGACGCGTCCCGAGATCGACGCGGTGCACGGGCTCGTGCACGCGGCGGCCGAGGCCGACGGGCACCTCCCGCTGTCGGAGCACGTGCTGCTGCACCTGCCCGGCGGCGGCGACGTCGACGTCCGCCACGTCCTCGTCGCCGGCCCCGACCCGGCCGGAGGTCCGGTCGGGTACGCGCACCTCGACGTCACCGACCCGGTCGCCGGGCCCAGCGGCGAGCTCGTGGTGCACCCCGGCGCCCGGCGGGCGGGGGTCGGCCGGCGGCTCGTCGACGAGCTGCTCCGCCTGACGGGCGGCAGCCCGCTGCGGCTGTGGGCGCACGGGGAGCACCCCGCGGCGGCGGCGCTGGCCCGGGCGACGGGGTTCGCGCGCGGCCGGGTGCTGTGGCAGATGCGTCGGTCGGTCGCCGACCCGCTCCCGCCGTACGTGCTGCCGGACGGGGTGCGGCTCCGCCCGTTCCGCGTCGGGCAGGACGAGGAGGAGTGGACGGCGCTCAACGCACGGGCGTTCGCCGACCACCCGGAGCAGGGGCGCTGGGGTCTGCAGGAGGTCCTCCTGCGCGAGCGCGAGCCGTGGTTCGACCCGGAGGGGTTCCTGCTCGCCGAGCGCTCCGCGCCGGACGGACGGGCGCGGCTCGTCGGCTTCCACTGGACGAAGGTGCACGGCGCCGATCCGGCGGAGCACGGGCACGCTCCCGTCGGCGAGGTGTACGTCCTCGGCGTCGACCCGTCCGAGCGGGGGCGGGGCCTCGGGCCGGCACTCACGCTCGCCGGGCTCCACCTGCTCGCCGGGCGGGGCCTGGCGACGGTGTTGCTGTACGTCGACGAGGACAACCGGGCCGCGACCCGCGTGTACGAGCGGCTCGGCTTCACGCGGGCCGCCACCGATGTCTGCTGGTCGCGGTGAACGCTCTACGGTGAGACGGCTCACGAGGGCCGTTCACCGCTCGTTCACCTGGGGGCTCCCGGTGCGGCACCTGGCCTGCCTACCGTCCGGCACAGCGGCCGCGCAGTGCGGCCGACCGCAGACGGAAGAGGACGACGCGTGACGATCCGACGGAGCGGCGCTGCCGGTCTCGCCCTGGCTGCCGCAGTGGGTCTCAGCGCCTGCGGCTCGGACGGGCCGAGCACGGCCTCCGGTGCGCCCGCTGGCCCGAGCGCGGCCGGCGTCTCCTGCGCCTCGGGCAGCGCCACCGGTGCCGGGTCCAGCGCGCAGAAGAACGCCGTCGACGAGTGGATCAAGGCCTATCAGCAGTCGTGCAGCGGCGCGACGGTCAACTACCAGCCCAGCGGCTCGGGCGCCGGCATCGAGGCCTTCGTGTCCGGGACCGTGGACTTCGCCGGCTCCGACTCGGCGCTCAAGGACGACGAGGTCGACGCGGCGCAGAAGCGGTGCGGCTCCGGCAAGGCGCTGAACCTGCCCATGGTCATCGGACCGATCGCGGTCGCGTACAAGCTGGGCGGCGTGTCCGACCTCGTGCTCGACGCCCCGACCATCGCGAAGATGTTCTCCGGCAAGATCACGATGTGGAACGACCCGGCGATCGCGGCACTCAACCAGGGCAAGCAGCTGCCGGCCACCCGCATCCAGGCGTTCCACCGCTCGGACGAGTCCGGAACTACGGACAACTTCCAGAAGTACCTCGACGCCGCGGCCGAGCAGGACTGGACGTACGGCACGGGCAAGAAGTTCGCGGCCCCCGGCGGGCAGAGCGCCGCGAAGTCCGACGGCGTGACGCAGGCGGTCACCTCGACCGACGGCGCGATCACGTACGTCGAGCAGTCGTTCGCCGAGAACGCGGGCCTCGGCGTCGCGCAGATCGCCACCGGAGCGGGCACCCCCGTCAAGCTCACCGGGGAGTCCGCCGCCAAGGCCGTCGAGGCGGCGGAGGTCACCGGCAAGGGCAACGACCTGCAGCTCGAGCTCGACTACGCGACCAAGGCCGAGGGCGCGTACCCGATCGTGCTCGTCACGTACGAGATCGTGTGCGAGAAGGGGACGCCGGCCGACAAACTGCCGCTGGTCAAGAGCTTCCTCAGCTACACGAGCAGTGAGCAGGGCCAGAGCGGCCTGCAGCGGCTCGGGTACGCGCCGCTGCCGTCGTCGATCCGCATCAAGGTCGCCACGGCCGTCGGCGCGCTGGCCTAGCCGTCCGCTCCTCGACCGACCGCGAGGACGCATGAGCCCCCTGAGGACCCCCGTGCACCCGGCGAGGACACAGTGAGCACCGCACAGCTGCCGCCCGTGGCGACCGACCCCGCCGACGCCCGCCCCGGCGCGAGCGGGGCGCGGGTCGAGCCCGCACTCCCGCGCACGGCGGGCGGTCTGCGCCGCGGCGACCGCGTCTTCCGCGGCCTGTCGCTCGGCGCGGGCGTCGCCCTGCTCGGGGTCCTCGCCGCGATCGGGCTGTTCCTCGTCGTCAAGGCGGTGCCCGCGCTACGGGCGAACGAGGGCAGCTTCCTCACCGACGCCGCGTGGGACCCCAACGCACGACCGCCGGTCTTCGGGATCGCCGCGCTCGCGTTCGGGACCCTGCTGTCCAGCGTGCTCGCCCTGCTCATGGCCCTGCCGGTCGCGCTGGGAGTCGCGCTGTTCATCAGCCACTACGCGCCCCGCCGGCTGGCCGGTCCGCTCGGCTACCTCGTCGACCTGCTCGCCGCCGTGCCGTCGGTCGTCTACGGGCTCTGGGGGATCTTCTTCCTCAACGACCACGTCAAGGCGTTCTCGGCGCTGCTGGAGCGCTACCTGGGGTGGATCCCGCTGTTCGACGCCGACGGTGTGTACGGCCGCTCGCTGTTCCTCGCCAGCATCGTGCTCGCGATCATGATCCTGCCGATCATCGCCTCGCTGTCGCGCGAGGTGTTCCTGCAGGTGCCGGTGGCTCAGCAGGAGGCGGCGCTGGCGCTCGGCGCCACCCGCTGGGAGATGATCCGCACCGCCGTCCTGCCGTTCGGCCGGCCCGGTGTGGTGGGTGCCACGATGCTCGGCTTCGGGCGCGCGCTGGGCGAGACGATCGCGGTGGCGCTCGTGCTGTCCCCCGGGTTCGTCATCAGCCTGGCGATCCTCGCGCCCTCGCAGGGCAACACCATCGCGGCCAACGTCGCGCTCGGCTTCGCGGAGGCCAGCGACGTCGGGCGCGGCGCGCTCATCGCCTCGGGCCTGGTGCTCTTCGGCATCACCCTGCTGGTGAACATGGCGGCCCGCGCCGTCATCTACCGGCGCGCGGAGTTCTCGGGCGGCGCGCTGTGACCGCGCCCACCCGGCCGGCGGCCGCCCTGCCCCCCGACACGCTGCGCAGCGGCGTGCTGCCCCGCTCCACGCCCTGGGTCGTGGGCCTGGTCGCGCTCGCCGTGTCCGCCGCCGGGTCCCGCGCCCTGGGCACCGGCACCGCGGCGCTGCTCGTCGTCGCGGCGGTGCTGTTCCTCGTGCTCCTCGGCGCGGTCAGCGCGGCGGTCGAGGGCCGCCGCCGAGCGGTCGACCGGATGGCCGGCGGCAGCGTGGTCGTCGCGTTCCTGCTCGCGCTGGCGCCGCTCGCCGGGGTGCTCGGCTACACGCTGCAGCGCGGGCTGGCCCGGTTCGACGCGGAGTTCTTCAACCGGTCGCTGCGCAACATCGGGGCGCGCGACGTCGGCGGCGGCGCGTACCACGCGATCCTCGGCACGCTCGAGCAGGTCGGCATGGCCGCGCTCATCAGCGTGCCGTTCGGGCTGCTCGTCGCGGTTTACATCGTCGAGTACGGACGCGGCCGTCTCGCCCAGGCCATCCGCTTCTTCGTCGACGTCATGACCGGCATCCCGTCCGTCGTGGCCGGGCTGTTCGTGCTGTCGTTCTGGATCCTCGGCCTGGGCTTCGGCTACTCCGGGTTCGCCGCCGCGCTCGCGCTGACGATCCTCATGCTGCCGACGATCGTCCGGTCGGCCGAGGAGATGCTCAAGCTCGTCCCGAGCTCGCTGCGCGAGGGCGCGCTCGCGCTGGGCGTGCCGCAGTGGAAGGTCATCCTGCGCATCGTCCTGCCCACCGCGCGCGCCGGCATCGTCACCGGCGTCATGCTGGCGGTCGCCCGCGTGATGGGCGAGACCGCGCCGGTGCTGCTCACCGCCTTTGGCGCCGCGTCGATCAATCCGAACCTGTTCTCGGGCGCTCAGGCCTCGCTGCCGCTGATGATCTTCCAGCAGGCCGGGGACGCGCAGCGCACGGCGATCGACCGGGCCTGGACCGCGGCGCTCACCCTCATCCTCGTCATCATGGTGCTGAACCTCGTCGCCCGCGTGGTGACCAGCCGCAGCACGCTCCGGAGGTAGGGACGCATGGCCAAGCGGATCGAGGCGGTGGGCCTCACCGCCTACTACGGCGGCTTCCGCGCCATTGACGACGTCACGATGACGATCGAGCCCAAGAGCATCACCGCGCTCATCGGGCCGTCGGGCTGCGGCAAGTCCACCTTCCTGCGGACCATCAACCGGTTGCACGAGGTCGTGCCCGGCGCCCGCGTCGAGGGACGTCTGCTGCTCGACGACGAGGACGTGTACGGACCGGGCGTCGACGCCACCGGGGTGCGGCGCACGATCGGCATGGTCTTCCAGCGGCCCAACCCGTTCCCGACGATGTCGATCTACGACAACGCCGTGGCCGGGCTGCGGCTCAACGGGGTGAAGAAGAAGAGCGAGCTCGACGACGCGGCGGAGAGCTCGCTGCGCGGCGCGAACCTCTGGAACGAGGTCAAGGACCGCCTCGCCAAGCCCGGCGCCGGGCTGTCCGGCGGGCAGCAGCAGCGGCTGTGCATCGCGCGCGCCATCGCGGTGGAGCCGGAGGTGCTGCTCATGGACGAACCGGCGTCGGCGCTCGACCCGATCAGCACGCTCGCCATCGAGGACCTCATGGCGCAGCTCAAGGACCGGTTCACGATCGTCATCGTCACGCACAACATGCAGCAGGCGGCGCGGGTCTCCGACCGCACGGGCTTCTTCAGCATCGAGAGCGCCGGGCAGCCGGGCCGCCTCGTCGAGATCGACGACACCAAGAAGATCTTCTCGAACCCGAGCCAGAAGCGCACCGAGGACTACATCACGGGGCGCTTCGGCTAGACGCCCGGCCACCGCCGGCAGCGGGGCCGGTTCACAGCGCGAGCCGGGCCACGCCGTAGAACGCCGCGGCGACGAGCGCGGCCGCCGGGATCGTGAGGACCCAGGCGGCGACGATGGTGCGCGCGACCCCCCACCGCACGGCGGACAGCCGGCGGGTGGCGCCCACGCCCATGATCGACGACGTGATGGTGTGCGTCGTCGACACGGGCACCTCGTACACGAACGCGGTCGTGTACAGCACGCCGGCGGCGGTGGTCTCGGCGGCGAAGCCGCGCGGCGGGTCGAGCTCGATGACCCGGCGGCCGAGGGTCCGCATGATCCGCCACCCGCCGGCGTACGTGCCCGCGCTGATGGCGAGCGCGGCGGACAGCTTCACCCACAGCGGCACGTCGAAGTCGGTCTGCGAGCCGAACGTCACGAGCGCCAGGACGATGACGCCCATCGTCTTCTGCGCGTCCTGCAGACCGTGGCCGAACGCCATCGCGGCGGCCGACCCGATCTGCGCGTGCCGGAAGCCGCGCGTGGTGCGCTGCGGGTTGCTGCGCCGGAACGCCCAGAGGATCGCCAGCATCAGCGCGTACGCCAGGCCGAAGCCGATCAGCGGCGAGAGCACCATCGGGACGACGACGCGGTCGAGCACGCCCGCCCACTTCACGTCCGTGGCGCCGACCAGCGCGGCCCCCACCAGCCCGCCGATGAGGGCGTGCGAGGACGACGAGGGCAGGCCGAAGTACCACGTGACGAGGTTCCACGTGATCGCGCCGACGAGAGCGCTGAAGACGAGGACGAGCCCGCTGCCACCGGTCGGAGCCGCGATGATCCCGGAGCCGACGGTCTTGGCCACGCCCTCCGAGACGAGCGCGCCGGCGAGGTTGGCCACCGCCGCCATGCCGAGCGCGGCCCGCGGCGTGAGCGCACGGGTCGAGACGGCCGTGGCGATGGCGTTCGCCGCGTCGTGGAAGCCGTTCGTGTAGTCGAAGGCCAGGGCGAGGACGACGATCGCCACCAGCCCCAGCAGCTCGGGCGACACCGGCTCAGGACTCCTTGACGACGATCGTCTCGACCGTGTCGGCGACGTCCTCGAAGGCGTCCGCCGCGGCCTCGAGCTCCTCGGTGAGGTCCTTGAGCTTCAGCGCGTGCAGCGCGTCGTACCGCCCGGAGAACAGCTGGGCGAGCGTGCGCCGGTGGAGCTGGTCGGCCTCGTTCTCGAGCCGGTTGACCTCGATCCAGTACTCGGACAGGTCCTTGAGCCCGCGCAGCCGCGGCATCGCCTCGGCCGTGACCTGAGCGGCGCGCACGAGGATCTGCGCCACCTGCTGCAGCTCGTCGGGGAGCTCGTCGAGCTCGTACAGCACGACGAGCTGGGCCGCGGCCTCCATGTGGTCCATGACGTCGTCGAGGCGGCTCGCCAGCGCCTGGATGTCCTGCCTGTCGAACGGCGTGACGAACGTCGAGTTGAGCTGCCGCATCACCTCGTGGGTGATCTCGTCGCTCGCGTGCTCGATGTCGCGCAGCTGCTGGGCGAGCTCCCGGCGGTCGCCGTCGGACGACAGGCTCTGCACGAGCAGCTCGGCGCCGGAGACGAGGTTGTCGGCGGCTCGGCTGAAGAAGCCGTAGAAGGAGACGTCACGGGGGGTCAGGCGCAGCCGCACGGAGCGTCCTCCGGGGGCGGCGTCCGGCCGGGGCAGCCGGACGGGACGGGCGGGGAGCGGGCCCGCGCAGCGTAGGGGCGGTGCTGCGGCCGCTGCTGAGGTGCACCGGGCGGCGCGCCGCGACCGCTTCGGCGGGACTTCGCCTTCCGTACACCTCCGCGTCGCGGACCGGTCGCTCGCGGTCGCCACCGTCGGGTCATGGAGATCCTGGGACACCGCGGGCAGCTCGTCGGGTCCGCGCCGGAGAACACCGGCAGCACCGTCGCGGCCGCGCTCGGCGCGGGCGCCGACGGCGTGGAGATCGACGTGCGGCTCACCGCCGACGGCGTGGCGGTCTGCTGCCACGACGACGACCTGCTGCGCGTCGCGGGTGTGCCTGCGCCCGTGGCGTCGTCCTCCTGGTGGCGGTTGCGCTCCGTGGCGCTGCCCGGCGGGGAGCGGCTCGCGCGGCTGGAGGACGTCGCCGCCCTCGTCGCCGGGCGCGGCCGGCTCGTGCTCGACCTCAAGCCGGAGCCGCGCACCGCGGCGCTCGCGGTCGCGACCCTCGCGGCCCTGGCCCGCTCCGGCATCCGGCAGCGCGACGTCGTGGCGTCGTCGTTCGACCCCTTGGTCGTCGACGCCTTCGCGGCCCGCCGGCCGGCGCTGCCGCGGGCTCCGATCTGCGACGTGGGCTGCTGCCCGCAGGCGGCGCTCGACGCCGCCCGCGCGAGGGGCGACGCGGCGCTGCACCTGCCGCTGCCCACGGTGCTCGCCCAGCCCGACGTCGTGCGGGACGCGGTCCGGTCCGGACTGGAGGTGCGCGCGTGGACGGTGGACCGTCCTGTCGACGCGCGGCTGTGCCAGCTGCTCGGGGTCTCGGCCGTGATCAGCGACGCGCCGGGCACTCTCGCCGCCGCGCTGCGCCCCCGTCCCGCTCGCACCGGGGCCGGTGCCTGCTCGCCGGTGGCGCTGGAGCGGCCTGGCGGTCCCCACGCCGCGCGCCGGGGTCGCGCCCGCGGGCTGACCCGCGCGGGCGAACCGGGTCAGGTGCGGTCGGTCGGCTCCCGCACCCACCAGGGGCGGCCGCCGTCGGGGATCTCGTCCGTCGCCCGGTCGTCGGTGACGCGGTCGTCGGGCGCCGGGTCGGGCGTGGTGGCGGCCGGCGCCCCTCCGGGTGCGTCGGCAGAGTCCGGCAGGCGCCGTCGGCGTCGGG
>JALYNK010000042.1 GCA_030773235.1 Actinomycetota bacterium
CTCGTGCCGCTCGTCCAGCCGCGCGGCGCGTCGCAGACCGCGCCGCCCGGCCAGCGACAGCGCCGCGACGAACGCGGCCGCGTCGACGAGCACGATCGTCGGCCCGGACGGGATCTCCAGGTGGTACGACGCGTACATCCCGACCGCGCCGGCCGCCGCACCGAGCGCGGTGGCCAGACGGAAGATCCGCCCGATCGAGTCGCTGAGCATCCGGGCGACCACCGCCGGGATGACGAGCGTCGCAGCCACGAGCGTCACACCCAGCACGGACAGGGTCGCGAGCACCGACATCGACAGCACGAGCATGAGCAGCGCGTCCATCCGCGCGACGGCGACGCCGAAGGCGGCGGCCACCTCGGGGTCGAACGTGGAGAAGAGCAGCGGTCGGTAGAAGACCGTGAGCACCGCGGCGGCGCCGACGAGGACCGCGGCGAGCAGGACGAGGTCGCTGCGCGCCACGCCGTTGATGCTGCCGAACAGCAGCGCGTCGAACGCCGGCCCCGTCGAGCCGAAGCGGGTGATGAGCGCGACCCCGAGCGCGAACGACGCCGTCGTCACCACGCCGATCGCGGCGTCCGCGCCGATCCGCTGCCGCCGGGTCACCGCACTGATGGCCAGCGCGGAGGCGAGCCCCCACACGCCTGCGCCGAGCAGCGCCGGGACGCCGAGCAGCGGCGCGGCCGCGTACCCGCCGAACACCGCGTGCGACAGCCCGTGGCCGATGTAGCTCATGCCGCGCAGCGTCACCAGCACGCCGACCAGACCGCACAGCGCGCCGGCCAGCACCGCAGCGACGAGCCCCCGCACGAAGAAGCCGTACGAGAACGGTTCGAGCAGCGCGCTCACCCGGCCACCTCCCGCAGCCGGGCGCGCCCGCTGCCGCCGTCGACGACCACGGGCATGCCCAGGTGCTCGAGCACCTCCAGGCGCGCGCCGAACGTCGCCTCCAGCACGTCCGGCACGATCACCTCCGCGGGCGTACCGCTGGCGACGACGCGCCCGCGCAGCGCCAGCAGGTGCGGCAGGTGCGCCGCCATGCCGTTGAGGTCGTGCGTGGTGAGGACGATCGCCATGCCCTCGTCGTTGAGGCCGCCGAGCAGGTGGAGCACCTCGTGCCGGGTCTGGACGTCGACGCCGGACGTGGGCTCGTCGAGCAGCAGCAGCTGGGGGCGGCGCAGCAGCGCGCGCGCCAGGAACATCCGCTGCTGCTGGCCGCCCGACAGCTCGCGGATGTGCCGGGACGCCAGCTCCGCGATGCCGAGCCGCTCCAGCACCTGGGCGACCTCGGCCCGCTCCTCGCGGGTGGCGCGAGGGAGCAGCCGCCGCGCCGGGCGCGACATGAGGACGCACTCGGCGACGGTGACCGGGAAGTTCCAGTCGACCGTCTCGAGCTGCGGCACGTAACTGACGGCCGGCGCGCTCGAGCGCACGACGCGGCCGCGGCCGGGTCGGACGGTCCCGAGCAGCAGCCGGAGCAACGTGGTCTTGCCGGAGCCGGACGGGCCGACGACCCCGGTGAAGTCGCCCGCCCGCACGGTGTGCGTGACGTCGGTGAGCACCGGAGCGCCGTCGTAGGCGGCGGTCACGCCGGTGAGCTGCACCAGCGGGCTGCCGGGCAGCAGGACCGGTGCGCCCCCTGGCGCGCTCACCGGGGGCACGTCACCGGGGGTGCTGCGTCCACCGGGGGTACTGCATCCACCGGGGGTACTGCATCCACTGGGGGTGCTGGGCACCCTGGGGGTACTGGGCTCACTGGGGGTACTGGGCGCGGTCGGGCACCACGTCCCGGACGTCGAGCGCGTCGAGCGCGTCGGTCGTGCCGCCGAGGCCGCGGATCATGGTCCGGAAGTCGTAGCGCATCAGCCCCAGCCACGAGTGCCCCTCCTCGCCGGGTGCGCCGGGCAGGTCGTCGTCGCGCAGGGTGCTCTCGTAGCGGGCGCCGGTCTCGCGCGCGATCTGCTCGAGCACCTTCGACGGGAAGACCTCGCTGCCGAACACCACCGGGACGCGCCGCGCCCGGATCTGGTCGACGAGCCGCGCGACCTCCTTGGGCTGCGGGTCCTCGAAGTTCGCGGGCTGCACCGCGCCCACGACCTCCCAGCCGTACGTCCGCGCGAAGTAGGCGTACGCGTCGTGGTAGGTCAGCAGCTGGCGCCGCTCGGGGGGGACGCTCGCCTGGTCACGGCGCAGCGCGTCGGACAGCGCCTGCGCCTTGGCGACGAAGCGGGCGCAGTTGTCGCGGTAGGTGTCCGCACCGGCCGGGTCGCGGCGCACGAGCACGTCGCGGACCTGCTCCGCGTACTTGATCGCGTACGTCGGGTCGGTCCACAGGTGCGGGTTGGGCTTGCCGCCCTCGCGCGGGAACGAGAAGTCGTAGATCCGCTCCTGCTCCGGCAGCACCCGGTCGCCGAGGCGGACGATCTCGCTGCCCGCCTTGGCGTTGGCCTGCGCGAGCTCCACCGTGGGCTCCTCGAGCTGCAGCCCGTTGACGAGGACGACGTCGGCCCGCTCGAGCAGCGCGGCCACCCGCGGCGGCGGCTCGTACGTGTGGCTGTTGGTCCCCTCCGGCACCAGGCCGGCCAGGGCGATGCGGTCGCCGCCCACGTTGGCGGTGATCGACGTCAGCGGCGCCACGGTCGTGACGACGGACAGCCGGGGCGGACCCCCGGCCGCCGCCGATGCCGCCGGAGCGGCCGCGTCGCCGCACCCGGCGAGCAGCGCGGGGAGCAGCACCGCGAGCGCGGGGGCGCTTCCGCGCGGTCGGGAGCGGGGCGGGCGCAGCCGGGTCCTGCGGGCGCGGGGCGGGGCCATGCGCGGACCCTACTGCCCAAGCGTCTCTGTTGCGGGTAGTTCGCAACAAGGGAGATCACATCGGGCGGTTCCGCCGCGATCGTGCTGGGCAGAGGAGGCGCGACCGACAGGACCCGCTGGACGGCCGGCGCTGCCGCGCGGGACCGCAGGGGCGGGCGGGGAAGGAGCCAGGGCGTGTCGAGCGAGCGCACCGACAGGAGCGACACCAAGGCGGGTGCGTCCGGCGGCGGCAGCCGGACGGCCCGCGGCAAGCACGGCAAGCAGGCCAGCGACCCTGACGCGCTGGCGGCGGAGATCGAGCAGACCCGCGAGGACCTCGCGGTGACCCTCGACGAGATCGCCGACCGGGTCAGCCCCAAGCGGGTGGCCGAGCGCGGCAAGTCGCGGGCGCGCGAGGTCTTCGCGGAGAGGTCCGCGCAGGCCAAGGAGCTCTACGCGGAGAAGTCCGCGCAGGCCAAGGAGCTGATGGCGGAGAAGACCGCGGTCGCCAAGGACAAGGCCGCCACGGCGCAGGCCGCGGTCAGCGAGAAGACCGCGCAGGCGCGCGGCGCCGCCGCGGCGCGGACGGGTCGGGGTTCCAGCGGCACGAACGTCGACGACCTCCCTCCGGTCACCGGTGTCGCCGTTCCGCGCCTGGCGCCCGACCGGCCGACTCCCGGCACCGACCCGCTGCCCTCGGCGACCACTCGGGGCGGCGGCGGGTCGACCGCGGTGCCGAGCAGCTCGACGGCAGGCGGCGCGAGCACCTGGATCAGCCAGAACCCGACCGCGAGCACCGAGCTCGCCGCCGGCGCGGCGGTCGCGCTGGTCGGCCTGTGGCTGGTGCGGCGCCGGCGCTCGTAGCCCGCTCCGGAGCCGGTCCCGACCAGGGCCGGCTCCGGGTCCGGTCCGGGTGCGGAACGTGGCGCAGGCGACACGCGGGATGGATCGCGCGCAGGCGGCTGTTGTCGGACTCTGGGTAGGCAGTCCGGACCGCTGCCCAGCGCCATCGATCCCGGCCCGAGGAGTGCTCGTGACCGACCCCGCCGTCGTGCCCGGCGAGGCCCGTCCCGTGCGCGTGGCCGTCGTGGGCGCCGGTCCCGCCGGCGTCTACGTCGCCGACGTGCTGATCAAGTCCGGCGTGGACGTCTCGATCGACCTCTTCGAGCGGATGCCCGCCCCGTACGGGCTCATCCGCTACGGCGTCGCTCCCGACCACCCGCGCATCAAGGGCATCGTCAACGCGCTGCGGCAGGTGCTCAGCAAGCCGCAGGTGCGCCTGCTCGGCAACGTCGAGTACGGCGTCGACGTCAAGCTCGACGACCTGCGTGAGCACTACGACGCCGTCGTCTTCACCACGGGTGCTGAGAAGGACCGTGATCTCCAGGTGCCGGGCGTCGATCTGCCCGGCAGCTTCGGCGGCGCCGAGTTCGTGTCGTGGTTCGACGGACACCCGGACGTGCCGCGCGACTGGCCGCTCGAGGCGCGCTCCATCGCGGTCGTCGGCGCGGGCAACGTGGCCCTCGACGTCTCGCGGATGCTGTCCAAGACCGCCGACGAGCTGCTCGTCACCGAGATCCCGGACAACGTGTACCAGGGCCTCAAGGCGTCGCCGGTCGAGGAGGTCCACGTGTTCGCGCGGCGCGGTCCGGCGCAGGCGAAGTTCACGCCGCTGGAGCTGCGGGAGCTCGACCACTCGCCCAACGTCGAGGTCGTCGTCAACCCCGAGGACATCGAGTACGACGACGGCAGCGTCGCCGCGATCAACAAGGACAACCAGACCAAGCTCGTCGTCCGCGAGCTGGAGCGCTACGCGATGCGCACCGCCGAGAACGGTCTCGGCGAGCGGCCGCGCAAGCTGTTCCTGCACTTCTTCGAGTCGCCCGTCGAGGTGCTCGGCACCGATCGGGTCGAGGGCCTGCGCACCGAGCGCACCGAGCTCACCGGCGACGGGAACGTCCGCGGCACCGGCCGGTACACCGACTGGCCCGTGCAGGCCGTCTACCGCTGCGTCGGCTACCGCAGCACCGAGCTCGTCGACCTGCCGTGGGACAACCGCGACCACGTCGTCCCCCACGCCGCGGGCCGAGTGCTCGACCTCGACGGGGCGCACGTGCCCGGGCTGTACGTGAACGGCTGGGTCAAGCGCGGACCCGTCGGGCTGATCGGCCACACCAAGGGCGACGCGATCGAGACCGTCGGGAGCCTGCTCGCCGACCTCGAGGCCGGCGCGCTGCCGACCGCGGCCAAGGCGGACCCCGACGCCGTGCTGGAGCTGCTGGAGTCCCGCGGCCTGGAGTACACGACGTGGGAGGGCTGGGACCTCCTCGATGCCCACGAGCGCTCCCTCGGCGAGCCGCACGGCCGCGACCGCATCAAGGTGGTCGACCGGCAGACCATGGTCGAGGTCAGTCGGGCCGTCGCCGAGGCGCACGAGCGCGGCGACGAGCAGGCCGAGCAGGCGGCCTACGACCGCTTCGACGCCGCGGTCGACGCCGCCCGCGAGGACGCCGGCGAGGACGACGCCCGGGCCTGACCCGCCCCCGCGTGTGCAGTCGGGCCGCGAGCAGGACAAGATGTGCCCACGCCGGACGCGCGCCCGGGCCGACGGCCCGCAGGAGGGCGACGTCCGCCAGGTCGTGGAGGCGGTGTGGGCGTCAAGACGTGGCTCGAGAGCTGGCCGGTGTACCGGCAGTTCACGGGTGAGGACCCGCTCGGGCGAGGGGCGGCGGCGTCGTCGCCGAAGAGCCGGAGCCGCTCCCAGCAGCCGCGCACGAAGACGGCGGACCGGGTGGCGCGCTCGGTCTGCCCGTACTGCGCGGTCGGCTGCGGGCAGAAGGTCTTCGTCAAGGACGAGAAGGTCGTGCAGATCGAGGGCGACCCGGAGTCGCCGATCTCGCGCGGACGGCTGTGCCCCAAGGGCTCCGCGAGCCTCGACCTCGTCACCGGCCCGCAGCGCCAGACCGAGGTCCTCTACCGCCGGCCGTACGGCACCGAGTGGGAGAAGCTCGACCTCGACACGGCGATGGAGATGATCGTCGACCGGGTGCTGGACGCCCGGCGCAAGGGGTGGCAGGACAACGACAGCCTCGGCCGTCCGCTCAACCGCACGATGGGCATCTCGAGCCTCGGCGGCGCGACGCTGGACAACGAGGAGAACTACCTCATCAAGAAGCTGTTCACGGGCATGGGCGCGATCCAGCTCGAGAACCAGGCGCGCATATGACACAGCGCCACCGTCCCCGGTCTGGGGGCTTCGTTCGGACGCGGCGGCGCGACCAACGCGCAGCAGGACCTGCAGCACGCTGACGTCATCGTCATCGAGGGCTCGAACATGGCCGAGTGCCATCCGGTCGGGTTCCAGTGGGTGATGGAGGCCAAGGCGCGGGGCGCCAAGGTGATCCACATCGACCCGCGCTTCACGCGCACGTCGGCGCTCGCCGACCAGTACGTACCGATCCGCAGCGGGACCGACATCGTGTTCCTCGGGGCGATCATCAACCACGTCCTGACGAACGAGCTCGACTTCCGCGACTACGTCCTCGCGTACACCAACGCGTCGACGCTCGTGAGCGAGGACTTCCAGGACACCGAGGAGCTCGACGGGCTGTTCTCGGGCTTCGACGACGACACCCGGAGCTACGACCCGACCTCCTGGCAGTACGCCGGGCAGCCGGAGAGCGCCCGGACGGGTGGCACGGACACCGACACCACCCGCGACGTCGAGGGCCAGCACCAGATGGGTGCGGCGGGGCCGCCGATCGAGCACGCCGAGGTCGAGCGCGACCCGACGCTGCAGCACCCGCGCTGCGTCTACCAGGTCCTCAAGCGGCACTTCGCGCGCTACACCCCGGAGCTCGTCGAGGAGGTCTGCGGCATCCCGCAGGACACCTGGCGGTCGGTGGCCGACGCGTGGGTCGGCGGCTCGGGGCGCGAGCGCACCACCGCGCTCGTCTACAGCGTCGGCTGGACGCAGCGCAGCGTGGGCGTGCAGTACATCCGCACCGGCTCGATCCTGCAGCTGCTGCTGGGCAACATGGGCCGTCCGGGCGGTGGGATCCTGGCGCTGCGCGGGCACGCCAGCATCCAGGGCTCGACCGACATCCCCACGCTCTACAACCTGCTGCCCGGCTACCTGCCGATGCCCAACGCCCAGAAGCACGGCACGCTCGCCGACTACGTGGACACGATCAAGGGCAAGCAGCAGAAGGGCTTCTGGGGCAACGCCGACGCCTACATGGTGAACCTGCTCAAGGCGTACTGGGGCGACAAGGCGACCGCCGAGAACGACTTCTGCTTCGACTACCTGCCAAAGATCAACGGTGACCACGGGACGTACCGCCAGGTCCTGGACATGATCGACGGCAAGATCTACGGGTACTTCCTGCTCGGCCAGAACCCCGCGATCGGTTCGGCCAACGGCCGTGCTCAGCGCCTCGGGATGGCCAACCTCGACTGGCTCGTCGTGCGCGACCTCGTTCTGATCGAGAGTGCGACGTTCTGGCAGAACGCACCCGAGATCGAGACCGGCGAGATCGTGCCGGAGGAGTGCCGGACCGAGGTGTTCTTCATGCCCGCCGCCACGCACGTGGAGAAGGAGGGCACCTTCACGCAGACGCAGCGCATGCTGCAGTGGCGCGAGAAGGCGGTGGAGCCGCCGGGCCAGGCCACCTCCGAGCTGTGGTTCACCTACCACCTGGGCCGCATGCTCCGGGAGCGGCTGGCCGACTCGACCGACCCCCGTGACCGCCCGCTGCTCGACCTGACGTGGGACTACCCGCTGCACGGCGAGGAGCAGGAGCCCGACGCGGAGGCGGTGCTCAAGGAGATCAACGGCTACGAGGTCGCGACCGGTCGCCCGCTGTCGTCCTTCAACGAGATGAAGGCCGACGGGTCGACGCTCGGCGGCTGCTGGATCTACAGCGGCGTGTACAAGGACGGCGTCAACCAGGCGGCCCGGCGCAAGCCCGGGCGCGACCAGAACTGGCTGGCTCCCGAGTGGGGCTGGGCCTGGCCCGCGAACCGCCGGGTGCTCTACAACCGCGCCTCGGCCGACCCGGACGGCAAGCCGTGGAGCGAGGGCAAGGCGCTGGTCTGGTGGGACGAGGCGGCGGGGCAGTGGACGGGCCACGACGTGCCGGACTTCCAGCTGACCAAGTCGCCGTCGTTCCGGCCGGAGCCCGGCGCGGTCGGGCCGGACGCGCTCGCCGGCGATGACCCGTTCATCATGCAGGGCGACGGCAAGGGCTGGCTGTACGCACCGAAGGGCACGCTCGACGGCCCGATGCCGGCGCACTACGAGCCGAGCGAGTCGCCGTTCCGCAACGCGGTCTACACGCAGCAGCAGAACCCGACGCGGCAGATCTACACGCACCGGGTCAACCCGGTGCACCCGAGCCCTCCGGAGGAGGGCGGCGAGATCTTCCCGTACATCTGGTCGACGGCGCGGCTCACGGAGCACCACACCGCGGGCGGGATGAGCCGCTTCCTGCCGCTGCTGTCGGAGCTGCAGCCGGAGCTGTTCATGGAGGTGTCTCCGGAGCTCGCCGAGGAGCGGGGGCTGGAGCACCTCGGCTGGGCGCACGTCGTCACCGCCCGGACGGCGGTGGACGCCCGCGTCCTCGTCACCGACCGGATGGCGCCGCTGAAGGTGCAGGACCGGATCGTGCACACCATCTGGCTGCCCTACCACTGGGGGCCCGGTGGTCTGGCGACCGGCGACGTCGTGAACGACCTGCCGGCCCTCGTGCTCGACCCCAACGTGCACATCCAGGAGTGCAAGGCCGGGACGTGCGACGTGCGGCCCGGGCGACGGCCGCGCGGGCCGGAGCTGCTCGCGTACATCGACGGCTACCGGCAGCGCTCGCACACCACCCTCAAGACGGGGACGGTGGCCCGGACGGTGCCGTTCCTGAACGGAGGAGACGGCGCTCGGCACGAGCAGGCGGGCAACGGCAAGACCGGCATCGCCTCCGGCACCGACACGCTGGAGGAGGCGGACCAGGTCCAGTCGGCGCGCACCGACGTGACCTGACGGTCCTGCACGATGCGACAGGCGGTCGACCCGGAGGTCAACCGCCTGTCGCA
>JALYNK010000043.1 GCA_030773235.1 Actinomycetota bacterium
AGCAGGAGCAGCGCGGCGGGCGAGGCCAGCAACCGCCCGGCGGGGTCTGCCGCCGCGCCCGCCACCGCCAGCAGGAGGCCGGCGGCCGCCAGGACACCGCTCGCGGCCAGCGACGGTCCGGCGGTCACCACGGCCGCGCTGATCCACACTGTGGACAACGACTGGGGAGGAATTGCACCTGTGTCATGCGCCACACACCGGCGGACGACCGGGAGCGCGACCTCAGCGCCACTGCGTCGACAGCAGGAACCCCAGGATGATGAACCCGAACCCGATGAGCAGGTTCGCGTTGCCGAGGTGCCCGGTGAGCGGCATCTGCTGCTCGGCCACGTAGAAGACGACGAGCCAGGCGATGCCGAGGACGAACAGCGCGAGCATGAGCGGAGCGAGCCACACCGGGCTGGGACCCTTGGGCGCAGGTCGCCGCTCGGGCGCCACGTAGACCGGCTTCTTGCGCTTGCGCGACTCGGGCACGCCCGCTCCCACCCTGTCCGACGCTCCGACCGCCTGCGGCCGGCCCTGCGACGAGCGTATCGACACGGACGGTCGGGACGTCGGAGCGCGCGGTCGCGATCGCCCGTACCGTGGGACGGTGACGCGCGTTCTGGTCGTCGACAACTACGACAGCTTCGTCTTCAACCTCGTGCAGTACCTCGGGCAGCTCGGCGTCGACACCGTCGTCCGGCGCAACGACGAGCCCGAGGCCCTCGACGTACGGGGCCTCGACGGGGTGCTGCTGTCGCCTGGGCCCGGCACCCCTGAGGACGCCGGAGTGTCCGTGGAGCTCGTCGGCCGCTGCGAGGACGAGGGCGTGCCGCTGCTCGGCGTCTGCCTCGGCCACCAGGCCATCGCGGTCGCGCACGGCGCGACCGTCGGGCACGCTCCCGAGCTGCTGCACGGCAAGACGAGCGAGGTGCTGCACGACGGCGCGGGCGTGCTGCGCGACCTGCCGTCGCCGTTCACCGCGACGCGGTACCACTCGCTGAGCGTCGACGAGAGCACGCTGCCCGAGGAGCTCGAGGTCACCGGCCGGACCGGGTCGGGCGTGGTCATGGCGCTGCGGTCGCGCACCACGCCGGTGGAGGGCGTCCAGTTCCACCCCGAGTCCGTGCTGACGCAGGGCGGGCACCTGCTGCTCGCCGCCTGGTTGGAGCAGTGCGGCGACCGCGACGCGGTCAGGCGTGCTCCGGATCTCGCCCGCCGGGTGGAGGAGCGGCTCGCCGCCTTCTCCTCCTCCTGACGCTCCGGGCGCGCGGGCGGCTCAGCGCGGGCTGGGCGACGGGGAGGCGCTCGGCGAGGGCGTGGGGCTCGCTGAGGTCCGGGACGGCGAGGGGCTCGCCGACGGGCTCGGCGACGGCGACGGCGACGGCGACGGCGACGAGGAGGGGCTCGGGGAGCTCGTCATCGGCCGCGGGGACGCCGACGTGCGCGTCGGCGCGGGTGCCACGGTCGTGGCTGCCGGGCGGGGCGTGCGCGACACGACGAGCGTCACCGTGCTGCCCCGCCGGGCGGAGCTGTTGGCGGGGTCCTGCGACAGCACGCGGCCGGCCGGACCGGCGTCCGGCTGCAGGCGCACGGTGACGGAGAAGCCCGCCCGCTGCAGCCGCTGCTCGGCCGCCCGCCGGGTCTGCCCGACCACCAGCGGCACCTCGACCCGGCCGGAGGAGACGACGAGGGTCACCTCGTCGTCCACGGGCACCCGGGTGCCGGACTCCGGGATGACCTCGAGCACCTGCCCGGGCGGCACGTTGTCGTCGCGCTCGAGGACGTCGCGGACCCGCAGCTGCGCCTGCTCGAGCTGCGCCTCGGCCTCGCGCTGCGACTGGCCGACGACCTCTGGGACGAGCGTCTCCTCGCGGCCGCGGCTGACGACGAGGTCGACCCGGGTGCCGACCGCGACGGGCAGGCCGGCCGGCGGTGCCTGCCCGACGATGTCGCCGACGGGCGCGTCGCTGAACCGGTAGCTCAGCGTCCCCTCCTCGAGCCCCAGCTCGAGCAGCCGGCTGCGCGCGTCGGTCTGCGGCAGCCCCACCAGCGACGGGGCGGTGACGTCGGCGACCGGATCGTCGAGCGCTGCCGGCACGACCACGGCCAGCGCCACCGCCGCGGCGAGCAGCAGCGCGAGCACCGCGTACCGCAGGCGCTGCCGGGTGCCGCGCAGCGGCACGGAGCCGGTCGGCACGGGCCCGGCGGCCACCGGCGGCGGGGCCGCCTCCACCGGTGCGCCCGTGGCGGCGCGCAGCAGGTCCTGCCGCAGCGCCTCGGCGCTGGGATAGCGCGCCGCCGGGTCCTTGGCGAGGGCCTGCACGACGACCGCGTCGACGGCGGGCGAGAGGTCCGGGCGCCACGTCGACGGCGGCACCGGAGGCTCCTGGACGTGCTGGTAGGCGACCGCCACGGGGCTGTCGCCGGTGAACGGCGGCCGGCCGGTGAGCAGCTCGTACACGAGGCAGCCGGTCGAGTAGACGTCGCTGCGGGCGTCGACCTCGGCGCCGAGCGCCTGCTCCGGCGACAGGTACGCCGCGGTGCCGAACACCGCGGCGGTCTGCGTCATCGTCTGCGTGCCGCCGGCCGCCGCGCGGGCGATGCCGAAGTCCATGACCTTGACCTCGCCCGCGCCGGTCAGCATGACGTTGCCCGGCTTGACGTCGCGGTGGACGATCCCGGCCTCGTGCGCGACCTGCAGCGCGGCGCAGACGTCGGCGCCGATGCGCAGCGCCTGGGGCGCCGGCAGCGGGCCCTCCTCGTTGAGGACGTCGCGCAGAGTTCGTCCCTGCACGTGCTCCATGACGATCCAGGGAACCGACGGGCTGCCCTCGACGACGTCCTCGCCGGAGTCGTACACCGCGACGATGCACGGAGCGTTCAGCGAGGCGGCGGACTGCGCCTCCCGTCGGAAGCGGGACAGGAACGTCGGGTCGCGGGCGAGGTCGGCCCGGAGCACCTTGACGGCCACCTCCCGGCCGAGGCGGGTGTCGGTGCCGAGGAACACCTCGGACATGCCCCCGATGCCGATCGTGCGGGACAGCGCGTAGCGGTCACCGAGCCGGCGCTGCTGAGGCACGGTCACCGCGTGAGCACCGCCTGCATCACCGCCCGCGCGACGGGCGCGGCCACCCGCCCGCCGGTGGCCTCGGAGCCGAGGTTGCCGCCGTTCTCGACGAGCACGGCGACGGCCACCTGAGGGTCGTCGGCGGGCGCGAACCCGATGAACCACGCGTGCGGCGCCGCGCCCCGGGCGTGCTGCGCGGTCCCCGTCTTGCCGGCGACCCGGACGCCGGGGATCTGGGCGCTGGTGCCCGTGCCGTCGCTGACGACGGCCTCCATCATGGTCGTCAGCTCGCGCGCCGTGTCGGCCGGCACCGCCTGGCGGTACGTGTCGGGGCGGGCGGACGACAGTCGGCGCAGGTCGGGCGCGAGCTCCTCCTGGACGATGTACGGCGTCATGACGCGGCCGCTGTTGGCCACGCCGGCGGCCACCATCGCCATCTGCAGCGGCGTGGCGCGCACCTCGAACTGGCCGAGGGCCGACTGCCCGAGCTGCGGCGGGTCCGGGTCCTCCGGGAAGACGCTGGTCGCCACCTTCTCCGACACCCGGAGGTCGGGGTCGCCGAAGCCGAACGCCTCCGCCTGCCGGCGCAGGGCGTCCGTGCCGAGGTCGACGCCCAGCTGCGCGAACGCGGTGTTGCACGAGACGCGCAGGGCGTCGGTGAGCGTCGAGGTCTGACCGTCGCCGCAGCTCGCGCCGCCGAAGTTCCTGATCGGCCGCGTGGTCTGCGGCAGCACCAGCTGGCGGGGCGACCGGACGCGCGTCTCGGGCGTCGTGCCGCCGGTCAGAGCCGCGGCGGCGGTGACGACCTTGAACGTCGAGCCGGGCGGATAGGTCTGGCTGATCGCGCGGTTGAGCAGGGGCTGCCCGGCGTCCGGGTCGTTGAGCCGCCGGTAGTAGGCGCGGATCGCGGCCGGGTCGAACGAGCTCAGCTGAGCGGGGTCGTACGTCGGAGCGCTGGCCAGCGCGAGCACGGCGCCGGTGCGCGGGTCGAGGGCGACGACGGCTCCCCGCCGGCCGCGCAGCCCGGCGACCGCGGCCTGCTGCGCCGGGTGGGACAGGGTCAGCACGACGTCGCCGCCCCGGGGCCGGCGCCCGGTGAGCTGGTCGCTCAGACGGCGCAGCGCCAGGCTCTCGTCCTCGCCAGACAGGACGTCGTCGCGCGACTCCTCCACGGCGTCCTGGCCGTAGACGAGCGAGTAGTAGCCGGTGACGTGGGCGTACGTCTCCCCGCCTGGGTAGGTGCGCAGCCACCTCAGCCGGCCCTCGGTCTCGACGGACCGGGCGAGCAGCGGTCGGCCGGGGCCGGCCAGCGCGATCGACCCGCGCTCGCGCTCGTAGCTGCGGATCAGCACGCGGGAGTTGCGGTCGTCGTTGCGGTACTCCTCGGCCTTGACGACCTGCCGGAAGTTGACGTTGACGAGGAGCAACCCGAACAGGACGAGGCAGGCGACGGCCACCCGGCGCAGCGGGGCGTTCACGGGCGCAACGCCTGCGTGGGCGCGTCCTGCAGCGCGGCGCGGGCTGTTCCCGGGGTGACGGGGGCGGGTGCGGGCCGACGGGCGGCGTCGCTGATGCGCAGGAGCAGGGCCACGAGGATCCAGTTGGAGATCAGGCTCGAGCCGCCGTACGACAGCCAGGGCAGGGTCAGCCCGGTCAGCGGGATGAGCCCGGTGACCCCGCCGGCGATCACGAAGATCTGCAGCGCCAGCGCGAACGACAGCCCGGCGCCGAGCAGCTTGCCGAAGGAGTCGCGGCAGCCGAGCGCCGCGCGCATGCCCCGCTCGACGACGAGCGCGAACAGCAGGAGCACCGCCATCACCCCGACCAGCCCGAGCTCCTCGCCGATGGCGGACAGGATGAAGTCGGTCTTGGCGAACGGCACCTCCTGCGGGCTGCCCTGACCGAGCCCGGTGCCGGTGAGCCCGCCGGTGCCGAAGCCGAACAGCGACTGCACGAGCTGGAACCCGGCGCCCTGCGCGTCGGCGAACGGGTCGAGCCAGGTGTCGACGCGGCGGCGGACGTGGCCGAACACGTGGTACGCGACGTACGACCCGCCGAGGAACAGCCCGAAGCCGATGAGCAGCCAGGACGTGCGCTCGGTGGCGACGTACAGCATGACGAGGAAGATCCCGAAGAACAGCAGCGAGCTGCCGAGGTCCTTCTCGAGCACGAGCACCGACAGGCTGAGCACCCAGGCGAGCAGCACGGGACCGAGGTCGCGGGGGCGCGGCAGCCGCAGCCCGGCCAGCCGGCGGGAGGCCAGCGAGAGGACGTCGCGCTTGGCGACGAGGAAGGTCGCGAAGAAGATCATCAGCGCGATCTTGGCGATCTCGCTGGGCTGCACCTGTACGGGCCCGACCCGGACCCACAGGCGCGCGCCGTTGATCTCCCGGCCGAGGACCGGCAGGTTGGGCAGCAGGAGCAGGACGATGCCGAGCGCGGCGGCGGTGTAGCCGTAGCGCGCCAGACGGGTGTGGTCGCGCACCACGAGGAGCACGGCGACGAACAGGGCGATGCCGAGGGCCGTCCAGACCAGCTGCAGCGGCGCGTCGGCCCGGGCAGCGGTCTCGCCGGCGAGCCGGGTCTCCTCGGCCTCGGCGAAGTCCAGCCGACGGACCATGACGAGCCCGATCCCGTTGAGCAGCGCGACGCACGGCAGGACGAGCGGGTCGGCGTACGGCGCGACCCACCGGACGACGAGGTGCGCGGCGAGGAACAGCGCGCCGAGGCCGGCGCCGTAGCCGAGGACGCCGGACGGCACGCGGCCGTCGACGCCGAGCCCGACGGCGGCGTACGCCAGCAGCGAGATCGCGAGGGCGAAGACGAGCAGCAGCAGCTCCGTCGTGCGCCGGGTCGGCGGCGCGGGCAGGACCGAGGGGGCCGCGGCGGGCGCGGTCACGACGGCGCCGGGGCGGGCGGCGCGGTGCCGTCCACCGGGACGGGCGCGGAGCCACCCGGCGACGGGGGCGGGGGTGCAGGAGCTGCGGGAGCGGGCCCAGCAGGAGCGGACGGAGCGCAGCAGTCGCGCGCCCGCTCCTGCAGCGTCGCGACGATCCGCCGGGCGTCCTCGGGGTCGTCGGCCGGGATGCCGCGGCGCACGCCCTCCTGGTCGAGCTCCGGGAGCGCGTGGACCGGCAGCGACGTGCGTTCGGTGACACGGGCGAGGGCCACGCCCCCGACGGAACCGGACACGCCGCGGAAGACGCTGACCTGCGCCTGGTCGGCGCCGACGAACCACTGGGCGCGCAGGTACGTCCACAGCCCGCCGACGACCACGGCGAGCGCGGCGACGACGACGAGCGCCGCGAGCCCGACCCGCCGGGCGCGGGACGGGCCGCCGCCCGCGGTCGAGCGGCCGGTGGAGCCGTCCGAGGAGGCGGGCCCGGGCTCGCGGTCCGGGGCGTCCTGACTCCCGGGGTCAGCAAGGCGCAGCGCCGCCGCCCGGCTCGTTGCGGCGCGCCCGGCCGCCCCGTCGGCGAGGTGCGCGGGCGGTACCTGGGGGTACTCCGCGGCCGCGCCGGCCACGACCGGGGTCCCGTCCGCGTGGCCCTGCACGACGTCGGCGACCACGACGGTGACGTTGTCCGGGCCGCCGCCGCGCAGCGCGAGCTGCACCAGGCGCTCGACGGCCTCCTGAGAGTCGGGCAGCTCGAGCGCCTCCTGCAGCGTCTCGCGCCGGCTCACCGGTCCGGTGAGCCCGTCGGTGCACAGCAGGTAGCGGTCCCCGGCACGCACCTCGCGCACGGAGGCCTCGAAGTCGACGTGGCTGCGGCCGTCCAGGGCACGGGTGATGAGGCTGCGCTGCGGGTGGGTGCCGGCCTCCTCCTCGCTGATGCGGCCCTCGTCCACGAGGCTCTGCACGAGCGTGTCGTCGTGGGTGATCTGGGTGAGGACGCCGTCGCGCAGCAGGTAGCAGCGCGAGTCGCCGATGTGCAGCAGCCCCAGACGGGTGCCGGTGAACAGCAGCGTGGTGAGCGTGGTGCCCATCCCGTCGAGGCTGCTGTCGCCGGCGACCATCTCGCGCAGGTGCTCGTTCGCCTGCACGGCGGCCCGCTTCAGCGCCTCTAGCAGGTCGGAGCCGGGGGCGTCCTCGTCGAGCCGCGCCACGGTTGCGATGGCCACGGCGCTCGCGACCTCGCCGGCCGCGTGCCCGCCCATGCCGTCGGCCACGGCGAGCAACCGCGGTCCTGCGTACAGGCTGTCCTCGTTGCCGCTGCGCAGCAGTCCCACGTGCGACATCGCCGCGTAGCGCAGGGCGAGCGTCACCGAGCGCGTCCGCCCGCCGGGCTCACCGGCGCAGCTCCAGCACCGTGCGCCCGATGCGGATCGGCTGGCCGATCGGGACGGGCACGGGCGCGCTCACCTTGCGGCTGCCGAGGAACGTGCCGTTGGTGCTGCCGAGGTCCTCGAGCAGCCAGGCGCCGTCGCCGGGGACCAGGCGCGCGTGCCGGCCGCTCGTGTAGTCGTCGGTGACCACCAGCGTGCTGTCGTCGGCCCGCCCGATCGTGATCAGTGCGTCGCCCAGTGTCAGCGCGGTCCCGGTCAGCGGGCCCTCCGTCACGACGAGCTGGCGGGCGCTGCTGCGCCGCCCGGCCGGTCGCCCAGCAGGCGGCGCGGGGGCGGCGGGTGCCGGGGCGCGTCCGGCGCGTGCCGTGCCGTACAGATCGGCGCGCACCACGCGCACGGCCGACAGCACGAACAGCCACAGCAGTGCCAGCAGGCCGAACTTCACCAGCGACACGACGAGCTCGCTGGCCATCAGCTCCCCACCCGGAACACCAGCGACGTCGTGCCGAGGCCGATCCGGTCACCGTCGTGCAGGGGGCTGCTCTGCACCCGCCGGCCGTTGACCGTCGTGCCGTTGGTCGAGCGCAGGTCGACGAGCAGCGCCTCGAGACCGTCGACACGGATCTCGGCGTGCAGCCGTGAGATGCCGGTGTCGGAGAGCCGCACGTCGGCGTCCGAGCCCCGGCCCAGCTTGGTGACGGGGCGGTCGAGCGTGACGAGCCGCTCCCGCCCCTCGGCCTCGGCACCGCCGGCCGGGACGCTGCCGCCGTGCGGGATCACGAGGTAGGGGGTCCCGGGCGGCGTCCGCTCGCGATCGCCCGGGCCCGGGGGAGCCGGCGTCGGGGCCGGCGCCGGCGCCCGCTCGTCGGCCGACGGGTCGCCGCCGGACGAGATGTCGTCGGGGGACAGGACCGTGCTGCGCACCCGGAACACGCCGGTCGGCAGGTCCTCGACCTTCTCCAGACGTACGCCCAGCGGGCCGACGAACGACCAGCCCTGCTCGGCGCCGTGCTCGCTCACCATCGCGGCCAGCTCGCGGCGCAGCGGGCCGTCGTACGCGGCGAGGCGGGCGAAGTCGCTCTCGCCGAGCTCGACGACGTAGTCGTTGGGGACGAGGACGCGGCCCTGGCCGACGATCGCCTTCTTGTCCTCGGCCTCGCGCTGCAGGGCGGCGGCGACCTCGACGGGCTGCACCACGCCGCCGAACACCCGCGCGAAGGCCCCCTCGACGAGGCCCCCGAGCCGGCGCTCGAAGCGCTGCAGCACACCCACGCGCACGCCCCTTCCCCCGGCCCAGTGATCGTAGTCGCCGGCCCTCGGCGGCCTGGAACGACGAGGCGATCTTGCTGGCCTGCCTGATACGTTGGCGCGTCGCTCGGGCGAGTGGCGGAATGGCAGACGCGCACGGTTCAGGTCCGTGTGTCCGTAAGGACGTGGGGGTTCAACTCCCCCCTCGCCCAC
>JALYNK010000044.1 GCA_030773235.1 Actinomycetota bacterium
CGCGCGCGGGCCGTCCCCGCCGCTCCCGGCGCGAGCGCGGCGCCCGCCCCACGGGGCCGGTGACGCGCGGATGACCACGGCTCTGCTCGGCGTCCTCGCCGTCCTGCTGCTCACCCTCGGTACCGCCCTGTACGTCGCCGCGGAGTTCAGCCTCGTGGCGGTGGAGCGGCCGCAGCTCGAGGCCGCCGCCCGCCAGGGCGACCGCCGCGCGGCCCGGGTGCTCGGCGCCGTCCGCACCCTGTCGTTCCAGCTGTCGGGAGCGCAGCTCGGCATCACCATGACGACGCTCGTCGTGGGCTTCATCGCCGAGCCGTCGTTCGCCGGGTTGCTGGCACCGGCGCTGACCAGCGCGGGCCTGCCCGGGGGCGTCGTCCGGCCGGTCGCGTTCGGCACCGCGATCGTCGCCGCCACCGTCCTGCAGATGGTCCTCGGCGAGCTGATCCCCAAGAACCTCGCGATCTCCAAGCCGACGCAGGTGGCGCGGGCCATCGCCGGCCCGATGCGGGTCAGCAGCGCGCTGCTGCGCCCGCTCATCGCGGTGAGCAACGGCGCGGCGAACCGGCTGGTGCGCGCCCTCGGCGTCGAGCCGCAGGAGGAGCTGCGCTCGGCGCGCTCCGCGGAGGAGCTCGGCAGCCTGGTCCGCACCTCGCAGGAGCAGGGCGCGCTGTCACCGCAGACCGCCACGATGCTCGCCCGCTCGCTGGCCTTCGGCGACCGCACGGCGGGCGACGTCATGACGTCGCGGACGCAGATCGTCGCTCTCCCGGGGACGGCCACGGTGACGCAGCTGCTGTCCCTCGCCCGCACCTCAGGGCACTCGCGCTTCCCGATCGAGGGGGAGGGCGTCGACGACATCGTCGGCGTCGTCCACGTCAAGCAGGCCCTCGCCGTGCCGCGCGACGAGCGCAGCCGCACCCGGGTGGCGCAGGTCTCCGGCCCGGTCCCCCGGGTTCCCGAGACGCTGCACCTCGACCGGCTGCTCGTGACGCTGCGCCAGCCGGGTCTGCAGATGGCGGTCGTCGTCGACGAGTACGGCGGCACGGCCGGCATCGTCACGCTCGAGGACCTCGTCGAGGAGCTCGTGGGCGAGGTGGCCGACGAGCACGACGCCACCACCCGGCCCGCGGTCGAGCGGCGGCGCGGCGGCCTCGTGCTGTCCGGGCTGCTGCGTGACGACGAGGTCGAGGAGTTCACGGGCCTGCGCATCCCGGAGGGCCCGTACGACACGCTGGGCGGGCTCGTGCTCGCCCGGCTCGGGCGGCTGGCGCGCAAGGGCGACGTGGTGGAGCTCGACGGCTGGACGCTGCGCGTGACGGAGCTCGACGGGCGGCGCGTCGACCGCGTCCTCGTCGACCGGACCGCGCCGCGCGACGCGGGCGACGAGCCCGCGCGCGACCCCGCCGGAGCGGCCTCGTGAACGTCGTCTCGCTCGTCATCGCCGTGCTGCTGCTCGCCGGCAACGCGTTCTTCGTCGGCGGCGAGTTCGCCGTGATGAGCGTCCGGCGCAGCCAGGTCGAGCCCCTCGCCGCGACCAGCCGCCGGGCCCGCACCGTGCTGTACGGCCTGCGACACCTGTCGCTGATGCTGGCCGGCGCGCAGCTCGGCATCACGCTCTGCTCGCTCGGCCTCGGCGCGGTCGCCGAGCCCGCGGTCGCGCACCTGCTCGAGGGCCTGCTGCACGCCGCGCACGTGCCGGACGCGCTGCTGCACCCGATCGCCTTCGCGGTCGCGCTGACGCTCGTGGTGTTCCTGCACATGGTGCTCGGCGAGATGGTGCCGAAGAACCTCGCGCTCGCCGCTCCCGAGCGCGCCGCGCTCGCGCTCGTCCCGCCGCTCGTCGCGTTCACCCGCGTCGTCCAGCCGTTGCTGCGGCTGCTCAACGGGGTCGCGAACGCCGGCCTGCGGCTGCTCGGCGTCGAGCCCAAGGACGAGCTGGCGTCGTCGTACTCCCCCGACGAGCTCGCCGACATCATCGCCGAGTCCCGCCACGAGGGGCTCCTGGACCGCGAGGAGCACGAGCGGCTGTCCAACGCGCTGGCGCTGCGCCGCACCACCGCCGCCGACATCATGGTGACGCTCGACCAGCTGGTGACCGTGCCGGAGAGCATCACCGCCGACGAGCTCGAGGAGCTCGTGGTCGTCACGGGTTTCTCGCGCTTCCCGGTGCGCACCGCCGCCGACGACCCGGACACCGACGGGATCGCCGAGGGCGGCCTGATCGGGTTCGTGCACGTCAAGGACATCCTCGGGATGAGCCCCGCGGCGCGCCGCCGGCCGCTGCCCGCGCAGCTGCGCCGGCCCATGCCGCGCCTGCGCGCCGACCTGCCGCTGGAGGAGGTGCTCGCCGCGCTGCAGCGCAACAAGAGCCACCTCGCGCAGGTCGTGGTCGAGCGCGGCACCATCGGCGTCATCGCGCTGGAGGACGTCCTCGAGGAGTTCGTCGGCGAGGTCGAGGACGCGACGAACCCGCTCAACGCCCCAGCGCTCGGCTGACCGGCTCCGCACGCGACAGCGGGCCGCCCCCCGGGAGGGGGACGGCCCGCGAGGGTCGGTGCGGAGCGGCTACCGCTCGCCGCGCTGCAGGTAGCTCAGCAGGCGCAGGATCTCGAGGTACAGCCAGACGAGGCCGACCACGAGGCCGAACGCGATGCGCCAGGACTCGCGCTCCGGCACGCCCGCCCGGACCATGCGCTCGGCCTGGTCGAAGTCGAGCACGAAGGTCAGCGCACCGAAGGTGATGAACGCGAGGCTGAACAGGACGGACAGGCCGGTGTTACCGCCGCGGATGCCCAGCGGGTCGCCGGTGCCGAACAGACCGACGAGCAGGTTGAGCAGCACGACGGCGAACAGGCCGAAGAAGCCGTACGTGACGACCTTGACGAACTTGGGGGTCGCCTTCAGGAACCCGGTCTTGTAGCCCATCGCGACCGCGCCGAACACCGCGACGGTGCCGACCACGGCCTGCAGGACGATGCCGCGGTACTGGCCCTCGTAGGCGGCGCTGATGCCGCCGACCGCGATGCCCTGCACGGCGGCGTACGCGAGGACCAGCGGCGGGCTGACCTCGCGCTTGAAGATGTTGACGAGCGCGAGCACGAAGCCGACGAGCGCCGCGACTGCGACGACGCCGAAGCCCACGTCGAGCACCCACGCGGCTGCGCCGGTCGTGACCAGCAGGCCGAGCAGGACGCCGGTCTTGACCATCACGTCGTCGACGGTCAGCCGGGCAGGGGTGTTGTAGAGGTCGGCGACGTACTCGGGCGCCGGGCCGCCGCCGCGGACGCTCTCCTGCAGCGGCGCGCTGCGCTGGAAGACGGGGTTGCTGCTCTGGTCCAGAGCCATGTGGTGTGTTCTCTCCTCCGCACGGACCGCACCTGGGGCCGTGCACTCGGTACAACGCCGGCAGAGCCCCGAGTGTGCCCGTCCAGAGCGCCTCCGTCCCGGCGGACGCACGGATGTGCCCGAGCGGACGCACGAGACGTGCACGGGTGGAGCAGTGCCCCCGGCGGGACTCGAACCCGCACCCCAGGCGGTTTAAGCGCCTCGTCTCTGCCGTTGGACCACGGGGGCGCGGGATCACGCTACGGGAGCGGGGGTGCCCGGTCAGCGGTAGCGGGTCCGGGAGAACAGCGCGTGCGCTCCCGCCACCCGGTCAAGGAACAGCAGGCCGTCGAGGTGGTCCATCTCGTGCTGCAGCGCCCGGGCCTCGAAGGCGTCCGCCCGCACCTCGCGCACCTCGCCGCTGCCCGGCACCTGGCCGCGCACGACCACGCGCGTCGCCCGCGCGACGTCCCCAGTGAGGTCGGGCACCGACAGGCAGCCCTCGCGGCGGACCTCACGCCCGTCGGCCTCAACGAGCTCGGGGTTGCAGAGCACGACGAGACCGGCGTAGGAGGCGACCCGGCGCGCGCCGCCGACGTCCAGCACGAACAGCCGCAGCGGCTCCGCGACCTGCGGCGCGGCGACGCCGACGCAGGCCGGCGAGGCACGCATGAGCGCCACCATGCGCTCGGCGAGCCGCGCGACGGCGGGGTCCACCGGGTCCGCGGGCGCCGCCGGGGAGGACAGCACCGGCGCGGGCGCGTGCACCACGGGCAGCAGCTCGTCCGCGCCCGCTCCCGACCGGTTCAGAGCACGTCCTCGGACACCTCGACGAGGGACGCCACCAGGCCGGCCCGCGACAGCTCCTCGGCGAGGCCGTCGGCTGCGGGCAGCTCCAGCTCGAGCGTGATGACGTACAGCCCGCCGGCGAGACGGCAGGTCAGGTCAGTGATGTTGCCGCCCCGCCGCGCGACGGCGCGGGCCACCGTGGCGAGCAGCCCCGGCCGGTCGGCGCCGTGGACCACGAGGCGGTGGGCGATCCCGGCCTGCTCGGGCAGCGGGTCGGCTGCGACGTCGAACACGGACAGGTGCAAGCCGGTCCCGGCCGCCTCGAGCGCGTCCCGCACCGCCTCGGGGTCGGCGGCGACCGCCGCCACGAGCGTCATGGCGAAGTGGCCCCGCAGCCGCGTCATCGACGCGTCCTCGAGGTTCGCGCCGAGCGCGGCCAGCGCCTCCGCGAGCGCGGCGACCTCGCCCGGCGCGTCCGGCCCGACGGCGGTGACGGCGTACGTGCGCACCGCGGCGCCGTTCGCGTGCCCGTTCGCGTCCACCTGTTCGGCCCTCCGGTGGCAGTTGCTCGACGTGTAGCCTTGGTCACACTGTGGTTCTACAGGCGGCGGGGCGGGCCGGCGTGCGCGAGGTGCTCGCCGTGGGCGAGTTCCGCGCGGTGCTGGCCAGCGTCGGGTTCAGCGTGGTCGGGGACCAGATCGCCCGGATCGCGGTGGCCCTGCTGGTGTACGGGGAGACCCGGTCGACCTTCGCCGCCTCGGCAACGTACGCCTGCTCGTACCTCACCTGGCTCGTCGCCGGACCGCTGCTGTCGGCGGTCGCCGACCGCCAGCCCAAGCGGCGGCTCATGGTCACCTGCGACCTGCTGCGCGCCGGCCTCGTGGCGGTGCTCGTCGTGCCCGGTCTGCCGCTGCCGGCGGTGTTCGCCGTGCTCGTGCTCGTCGGGGTCCTGGCCCCGCCGTTCGACGCGGCCAAGAGCGCGCTGCTGCCCGACGTGCTGGAGGGCGACCGGTACGTGGCCGGCAGCGCGGTCGTCAACGCGGTGGTGCAGGCGGCTCAGGTGCTCGGCTTCCTGCTCGGCGGCGTGGTCGTGGCGGCCGCCAGCGTGCGGGGCGCGCTGGCGCTCGACGCGCTGAGCTTCCTGCTCTCGGCGGCACTGCTCACCGCGGGCGTGCGCGAGCGGTCACCGGTGCCCGCGGAACGACGGAGTCTGCTGCGCGACACCCGCGAAGGTGTGACCCTGGTGTCCCGCTCGCCCGTCCTGCGGCGACTGCTCGGCTTCGGCGCCCTCGGCATGGTGGCGACGATCGTGCCGGAGGGGCTGGCCGTACCGGTCGCGGAGCGGGTCGGAGGAGGCGAGGTGACCGCGGGCGTGCTCACGGCTGCGCTGCCGGCGGGGTTCCTGGTCGGCTCGTTCCTCGTGCTCCGGGTGCCGCCCGTGCGCCGAGGCCGGCTGCTCGTCCCGCTCACGGTCCTCACCTGCGTGCCGCTGCTGCTCACCCCGTTCGCCGGCTCCGGCACGGCGGTCGGCCTGCTCTGGGCCGTCGCGGGCGTGGGCAGCGCGCTGCAGCTGGTGGCCAACGCCGACTACATGACCTCGACCCCGCGCGCAGCCCGTGCCCGCGCCTTCGGCGTGGCGGTCACCGCGCTGATGGCACTGCAGGGGGGCGCGCTCCTGCTCGGCGGCGCCGCGGCCGAGCTCGTCGATCCGCGCAGCGCGGTCGCGGGAGCCGCTGCGCTCGCTCTGCTGGCCCTCCCGCTGCTGACGCGCTCCGGCAGGACCGAGCGCGGGAGTGCGATCGCGACGACGGACCCGTCCACGCGGGCGGCGCTGTGACCCGCCGGGTCCCCGCCGGGCGTCTCGCGGGCGCGGTGCTGCTCTCGCTCGTCCTGCTGGCCACCGGTGTGCTGCTCGCGCTCGCCGCCCAGCGGCCGGAGCTCATCCACCCGCCGAGGTGGGTGTGGCTCGCGTTCATCCCCGTGTACGTCATCGCGTCGCAGCTCAACCTCGCCTTCGAACGCCGCGACAGCAACGCCGGCGTGACCCTGGTGCAGATGCCGCTCGCGCTCGGGATCGTGCTCATCGACCCGCTGAGCCACCTGGTGGCCCGGCTCGGCGCGAGCCTGCTGCTGAGCGCAGGGCGCCGGAGCAGACCTCTGCAGGTCGCCTTCAACACGGCCGTGGCCGCCGTCGAGGTGGGCGTCGCAGCCGCCGTCGTCACCGTCGGCCTGCCCTACGGTGACGGACCCGGGCCCCGGCTGTGGACCGCGCTGCTGGTGGGTCTGCTGCTCAGCGAGCTCGTGTCCTGCGTGTCGGTGAACCTGCTCTTCCGGCTGCTCGCCCTGCCGGTCACCCGTGCGCAGCTCCTGGAGCACCTCGTCGTCGCCGTGGTCACCTCCGCGGTGTTCACGGGGCTGGCGATCGTGACGATCGCGGCGGTCTGGACGGACACGACGACGGCGGTGGTCGTGGGACTGCTGGCGCTGGCGCTTGCCGCCGCTTACCGCGGGCACCGGCGCGTCCAGGCCCAGCAGCGGGCCACCGAGGACCTGTACGCCTTCGTCAAGGACCTCGGTCCGGTCGATGTGCACGACGCACATGCGCTCGACGCGCTGCAGCGGGTCCGCCAGCTCCTGCACGCCGAGCACCTGGAGCTCGCCGTGCTGGACGGTGCCGGCGGTGTCACCCGGCACCTCACGGTGCACCGCGAGGCCGAGCCGGAGGTCCGCTTGGCGGCGGACGGTGCTGCCCCCCTCGTCCGGCGCGATGTGCGGGGCGACTGCATGCGCTCACCGCTGGTCGTGGGGAGCACCGTGGTCGGGCTGCTCACGGTGACGCAGCGCATCGGCTCGGAACGCGGCTTCGACATGCGCGACCTCCGCCTCATGGAGACGGTGGCGACCGAGCTGGCGACCGCGCTGGACCGCGGCCGCCTGCTGCTCGAGCTCAGCCGAGCCGCGACGATCGACGCCCTCACCGAGCTGCCGAACCTGCGCCGCCTCACGCGTGACCTCGACGCCCTGCTGGCGTCGTCGCCTCCCGGTCTGGTGCTGGCCGCCGTCTCGGTGGACAGCTTCCGCGAGGTCAACGACGCGCTGGGACCCCGTATCGGCGACGCCCTGCTCCGCGAGGTCGCACGTCGGCTCGAACAGGTGCACAGCGACGCTCTGGTCGGCCGCATCGGCGGGTGCCGGTTCGCCGTCGCCGTTCCTGCGGACCCGGCAGCGTGCGACGCAGGACTGCTGGGCCTCGACCTGCGCACCCGACTCGAGGGCGACGTCGATCTCGGCTCCGTCGGTACCTCGGTCCGCGTGTCGGTCGGCTGCGCGCGAGCTCCCGAGCACGGGCACACCGCGCGGACGCTGCTCTGCCGGGCCGAGACCGCGATGTACAGCGCGCAGCGGTCGCACGGCGGTCCGGTGCTGTGGGAGCCGGCCTACGAGGTCCAGGGACAGCGGCGGCTGGCCGTCGTCATGGCGCTGCGGGAGGCGCTGCACAGTGGCGCGGTCGGTGCCGCGTACCAGCCCAAGGTGGACGCGGGCACGGGTGCCTGCAGCGGGGTGGAGGCGCTGGCCCGCTGGGTGCACCCGGCTCTGGGGGAGCTCGCTCCCGACGAGTTCGTGCCGCTCGCCGAGGCCGCCGGGCTCATGGGCCTGCTGACCAACTCGGTGCTGCGCCAGGCACTCATGGCGTGCGGGAGCTGGCAGCAGTCCGGGCGACCCGTCGGCGTCGCGGTGAACGTCAGCGCCAGCACGTTGCAGGACCGGACCTTCGTCACCGACGTGGCACACATCCTCGCGAGCGTCGGGGTCCCCGCCGACCTGCTGACGCTGGAGCTCACGGAGGACGTCGTCGTCGCCGATCCGCAGCTCGCCGCCGAGCGCATGCACGAGCTCCGCGCGCTGGGTGTCAACCTCTCCGTCGACGACTTCGGCACCGGGTACTCGTCGCTGACGTACCTCAAGGGCCTGCCGATCGATCAGGTCAAGATCGACAAGTGCTTCGTGGCCGGCCTGGTGGCCGATCCGGGCGACCAGGCGGTCGTGCGAGCTGTCGTGGACATCGCGCACACGCTCGGGCTCGAGGTCGTCGCTGAGGGCGTCGAGCAGGAGGAGCAGCACGTGGTCCTGCGCCGCCTGGGCGTGGACCAGGTGCAGGGCTACCTGCACGCGCACCCGATGCCGGCCGTGGACATGGCGCGCTGGCTCGCCGCTCGCGCGGACCAGCCCTCGCCGACGCCGCGCCGCAGGTGAGCGGCGGTGCCGGCTGGAGCAGGGGCGCCTGCTCTCGGGCCGGCACAGTGCACCGGTGCCACGCGGACGGCGCGGCCGCTGCGCGCAGGTCGGGGCGGCGTGCTCAGTTCCAGATCGCGCCACGCACGGCAGGCACCTCCACGGCATCGACGGGTCGAACGGACGACGGCTCAGTTCCAGATCGCGCCACGCACGGCGGATCACCTCCACGAGAACCTCGGCGACGGTCGGTCGTGCAGGAGTTCAGTTCCAGATGGCGCCGCG
>JALYNK010000045.1 GCA_030773235.1 Actinomycetota bacterium
ACGAGCACGGCGCCGGCGCCGGCGAGCGCCGCCGCGCCCGCTGCGTCGAGGTCGCCGGGCGCTCCGGCGGGGCCGCCGCGGTCCAGCCGCAGCAGCGAGCGGCCGGCGCTGCGCACCCGGACCTTCTCCGGCGTGGCGCCGTCGAGCCCGAGGTCCACGACCCGCACGCCGCCGGCGGCGAGCAGCGCGCGAAGCTCCTGCCCGGGCTGGTCGGGTGACAGGGCGGTGACCAGCACCACCTCGCGCCCGTCGGCGGCAGCGAGCAGCGCGGCGAGACCGGCGCCGCCCGGCCGGGAGTGCTGCACCGGCTCGTCCACCACCGGAACGGGAGCGTCCGGGGACAGCCGCTCGACGGTGCCGACGAGGTCGCGGTCCAGCAGGGCGTCGCCGACGACGACGAGCGGCCGTGTCACGCCCGGGCCGCCGCGGCCTCGCCGGCGAGAGCGCTCGACGGCCGGTCGGCGCCCACCTGGAGGTCGACGGCGGCGCACAGCAGGTGCAGCGCCACCTGGTGGACCTCCTGCACGGTCGCAGTCGCCCCGGCGGCCACGCACACGCACTCGTCGGCCTGCTCGGTCATCGCGTTCGGCCCGGCGCCGGTCATCGCCCAGACGGCCAGCCCGCCGTCGCGGGCGGCGTCCATCGCGGCCAGGACGTTGCCGCTGCGGCCGCTCGTCGACATGCCGAGGAACACGTCGCCCGGCCGCCCGTGCGCCTGCACCTGGCGGGCGAACACGGCGTCGTAGCCGTAGTCGTTGGCGATCGCGGTGACCGCGGACGTCTCGGCGTGCAGCGCGATCGCCGACAGCGCGGGCCGGTCGTCGCGGTAGCGCCCGACGAGCTCGGCGGTGAGGTGCTGGGCCTGCGCGGCGCTCCCGCCGTTGCCCGCGACGAGCAGCCGCCCGCCGCCCACCAGCACCGCGGCGAGATGGGCCCCCCACGCGTCGAGCAGGTCCGCGTCGAGCTGCGGCAGCGCGTCGAGCAGCGCCGCGACGTGCGCGCGCCCGGACAGCAGCGGAGCGGGACGGGTCATGCCTCCTCCTCGGCGACGGCTGCCGCGCCGAGCGGCAGCAGGTCGTCGTACGCGGACAGGGTCGCCGCGGCGATCCGCGACCACGAGTAGCGGGCTCGCGCCCGGGCGACCCCGGCGGCGCCGTACGCGGCCCGGCGCTCGTCGTCGCGCAGCAGGGCGCGCAGCGCCTCCGCGACGAGGTCCGGACGGCGGGGCGGCACGTGGACGCCGGTCTTGCCGTCGACGACCGAGTCGATGATCCCGCCGACCGCGGAGGCGACGACCGGCACGCCGCAGGCCATGGCCTCCAGCGGCACGATGCCGAACGGCTCGTACCAAGGCACGCAGACCACCGCGTCGGCGCTGCGCAGCAGCGCGGGCAGCTCGGTGCGGCCCACCCGACCGCGGAAGTGCACCCGGTCCTCGACGTGCGCCTTGCGGGCGAGCGCGCGCAGCCGGCGCACCTCCGGGTCGGTGTCGACCTCGCTGGCGTCGGGACCCCCCGCGACCACCAGCTCGGCGTCCGGCCCGCCGTTGTTGACGAGCCCGGCCAGCGCGGAGATCGCGTTGCCGATGCCCTTGCGCTCGACGAGCCGGCCGACGTACACCAGTCGTGCCCGGTCGGGCGTGCGTTCCTCCGACGGTCCCGTGGGCGTGAAGGTCGTGAGGTCCACGCCGCAGGGCACGACGCTGATCCGCCGCCGGGCGCCGCCGAGGCGCAGCAGCTCGAACACCTCGTCGCTGCACGTCGCGACGATGCGGTCGGACTCGGCGACGAGCTCCTCCTCGACCCGCAGCCGCTCGGGCGGGCTGGTGTCGCGGGAGCCCTGGTGCCGCTGCTTCACGACGCCGAGCGCGTGGAAGGTCATCACGACCGGGATCCCGAGCGGGCGCGCGGCGCGCAGCGCGGCGTAGCCGCTCATCCAGAAGTGGGCGTGCACGACGTCGGGACGGCGACGCCGCCACTGCCGGCGCAGGTCGGCCGCGAAGTCGTCCATGTACGGGAACAGCTCGTCCTTGGACACGACCTCGGCCGGCCCGGCCGGGACGTGGTCCACGACGACGCCCGGAGCCATCTCGACGCGGCGCGCGGGATCGCGCTCCTCGCGCCGGGTGTGCACGACGACCTCGACGCCGCGCCGGCCCATCGCCTGCGCGAGCGCGGCGACGTGGACGTTCTGCCCACCGGCGTCGACCCCGCCGAGCGTCGCGAGGGGGCTGGCGTGCTCCGACACCATCGCGACCCTCACGGCGCGACCCCCGCCACCGCGTGGACGGCCGCTCCCGTGCCCGCCCCGCTCATGCGGCTGCTCTCACGCGTGCACCTCCGACGTCCGGGACAGCTCGGCGACGGCCGCCGCGACGTCCTCGACGTCGACCCCGTCGAGGCACGGGTGGCCTGGCACGGGGCAGTCCCGCGCGCGAGTCGCCCGGCAGTCTGCCGTGAGGTCGCCCAGGAGCACCACGGGCACCCCCCACGGGCGCCAGCGCTCGACCGGCACGACGGGCGCGAACAGCGACACCACGGGCGTCCCCACCGCCGCGGCGAGGTGGGCCGGGCCGGTGTTGCCGACGACCACCGCCTCCGCCCCGGCGAGGACGGCGGCGAGCCCGGGCAGGTCGGTGGCGCCGCCCAGGTCGGTGCCACCGGCGGCGGCGACCCGGGCGGTCAGCGGCCGCTCGCTGGGGCTCCCGGTCACGAGCACACGGTGTCCCCTGTCGGCGAGAGCGCGGACGAGGCGCGCCGACCAGGGCGCGGACGGTGCACGGGCGGGCACCGACGCGCCGGGGTGCACGACGACGTACGGACCGGCTCCCGTCGTGCCCGCGACGTCGGGCAGGGGCCGGCGCACCTGCAGCGCTCCGGCGTCGTCTGCGGGGAGCGCGAAGCCGGCGGCGCGGGCGAGGGACAGCATCCGCTCGACCTCGTGCAACCCCGTCTCGGGCAGCCGGTGGCGCAGGTCGAGGAGCGCGCCGGGGTAGTCCTCGCTCACCGCGCCGATCCACGGCACGCCGGCCAGCCGCAGCACGAGCGCCGTCGGCAGCGGGCTCTGGTGGAAGCTGGTGAGGACGAGCGCCCGGTCGACCTCGAGCGCGCGCAGCCGGGCGACGAGGTCGGCGACGTCGGCGGGGTCGACGGGCCGCGGCGCGGCGTCGATCCAGGGGCAGGACCAGACCACGACCTCGTCCACGCCGGGAAGCAGGCGGGCGGCGGCCGCGCCGCGCGGCCCGGCCAGGACGACCACCCGGTCGGCCCCGGCGGCGACTGCCCGTACGGCCGGCCCGGACAGCAGCACGTCGCCGTCGCTGTCGAGGCGGGCGACCAGGACCGTCGTCACGAGCGCGCAGGTGCCGCGAGCAGCAGGTCCACCGCGGCGGCGAGGTCCGCGACCACCTCGGGTGCCGCGGCCACCTCCTCGGCGCGCGTGACCGCGGTCGGGACGAGCACCGGGCGGGCTCCGGCGGCGAGCGCCGCACCGACGTCGGCGCCGATGTCGCCCACCACCGCGCACTCGGCGGGCGGAACGCCCAGCGCCGCGGCGGCCTGCAGCACGAGCCCGGGCCGCGGCTTGCGGCAGGCGCAGCCGTCGTCCGGCCCGTGCTCGCAGACGAACACCGGTCCGAGGTCGCCGACCAGCTCGGCCAGCCGGGCGTGCACGGCATCCACCTGGGCCCTGGTGAGCAGCCCGCGCGCGATGCCGCTCTGATTGGTCACCACCGCGGTCCGCACGCCCGCCGCGCGCAGCCGGGCGAGTGCGGCGGCGGCCTGCGGCACGGGCTGTACGAGCGCCGGGTCGCCGTTGTACGGCACGTCGACCACCAGCGTGCCGTCACGGTCGAACAGCACGGCGCGGGGGCGCCTCACGACCTGCCCGGGCGCGCCGCGCCGCTGGGCGCGGTGGGGTCCCCGGGGCGTGGCACCCGCGCGAGACTAGGGGCTGCGGAGGGGAGGAGCGGCGGTCAGCCGGCGAGCCGGGCGGTCGCTGCGGGCTCCCTCAGCAGTCGCAGCACCGCCGCCTCGAGGGCGCCCTGCGTCGCCGGCTGCCCGAACACCGTGCCCAGCCCGAGGTCCGGCAGCTCGTCGGCGACCGTCCGGCCGTCCTCGTACAGATCGATGATCCGGGGGTCGATGTAGGAGGAGCGGCAGACGGCGGGGGTGTTGCCGAGGTACTCCGCGACCTCCTTGACCACCCGCGTCACCGCGCGCTTGCGCGCGGTCGGCGACGCGGCGGCGTCGACCGACACCGCGAGCCCGACGGCGGCGAAGGCCGTGGCGTTCCAGGTGCGGAAGTCCTTGGCGGTGTAGTCCGCACGGGTGATCTCGCCCAGGTACTCGTTGACGTCGCTGCTCTTGACGTCGTACCAGGTGCCGCCCCCGCGCCAGGCCAGCAACTCGTCCCCGCCGCCCCGCCGCCGCTTGAGCGACGTCACCACCTGGCAGACCTGCTCGTCGGCGATGGCCTGGACGCGGTGCTTGCCGCTCTTGGCGATGTAGTCGAACGTCACGACCCCTCTGCGCGACACCGTGACGTGGTCGCGCCGGATCGTGGCGAGGCCGTACGTCTTGTTCTTCTCGGCGTACTCCTCGCTGCCGACCCGGAAGAAGCCGAGGTCGAGCAGGCGCACGGCGCAGGCGAGGACGCGCCGGCGGGTCAGGCCCTTGTCGTTGAGGTGCCTGGCGATCAGCTCGCGGGCGGTCGGCAGGGTCTCGGCGAAGTCGAGGATGCGCTCGTGCTTGGCGAGGTCGCGCATCACGCGCCACTGGTCGTGGTAGCGGTACTGCCGTCGCCCGCGGGCGTCGACGCCGGTCGCCTGGATGTGGCCGGAGGCGATCGGGCAGATCCACACGTCCTGCCAGGCGGGGGGCAGGACGAGCCCGTCGACGCGCGCGACGGTGTCGGGGTCGGTGACCGGGCGGCCGGCTGCGTCGAGGTACTTCCAGCCGTCGCCCGCGCGGCGCCGGGTCAGGCCGGGCGCGGCGCAGTTGACGCGTCGCAGTCGGGGCACGTCCGCGCTGTACCCGCCCGCAGACAGCAGAACGCTCCCCGGCCGGTCGGCCGGGGAGCGGACTCGTGCCTGCCCGGGCCGTCAGGTCTCGGGCTCCAGGTGCCTGCCCCGCCCGTCAGGCCTCGGGCTCCAGGTGCCTGCCCCGGCCGTCAGGCCTCGGGCTCCAGGTGCCTGCCCGGCCGTCAGGCCTCGGGCTCGAGGTGCATCGCCGACTCCTCGGCGGTGTAACCGCCGACGTCGGTGCCGCGGTCGCTGGCCACCAGATCGGGCTCGACGTCGGCGCGGGCGCCCTCGTCGGGCTCGACGAGCCGACCGACGTTCTGGCCCGCCGCCTCGTCGAACGGCGTCTCGGAGCCGACCCCCTCGTCGGCGTCGGTGTCGACCGCCGCGAGCACGTCCGGCTCCTCGCGGGCGAGCCGGGTGTCCAGCGGCTCGCCGTCGTGCTGCTCCTCGGCGGTGGTCCCGTACTCGTCCACCGCGATGCCCGTGTCGTGCGGCGGCTCCATGCCGTACGCAGCGTCGCCGGCGGCCGCCTGGCGCTCGCTCGTGTCGCCCGGGTCGGGCAGGCCCTCGGCCTCCCACTGGCTGGGCGGCTCGGGGATGCGGGACGTCATGCAGGTCCTCCGTACGTGTGCGGGTGCTCGGCCCGGCTGTGGGCCGGGAGGACGACGGCCGGGCCGCCCGCAGTGGGCAGCCCGGCCGTCGGGGGGTTCAGGAGCGCTCGGCCGTCGTGCCGGACGGCGGAGGCGCCTGTTCGATCGTCTGCTTGAACGCCTGCAGCGCCCGCTCGACCTTGTCCTGCGGATCGGCGAACAGCTTGGCCACCGCCTCGCCGAGCGCGCCGGCCGGCGGGTGGTACTCCAGGCTGACCTCGACGCCGGTCGTCTCACCGTGGTCGTCGAAGCGGACCGCCCCTGCGTTCTTCACCTCGAGCCCGGTGCTGTCCACCGTGGCCCAGGCGATGCGGGTGTTCGGCACGTCCTCGACGATGCGCGCGTCCCACTCGACGGTCTTGCCGAGCGGGCCGCGCACCTTCCAGTGGGTGAGGTGGGTGCTGCCGTCCTGCGGCTCGACGGACTCCACGTCCGGCATCACCTGCGGCAGGTTGGTCAGCCCGCGCCACCAGCCGTAGCAGGTCTCGGCGGGGGCGTGCACCACGAGGTAGTGCGCGACGGCGCCCACGGTCGTCCTCCGGTCGGGTCGGTCGGGAGACGCGTCCTAGAGGACGTCGGGAGCGGTGGCGCTCGGCGCGGCGCCGGGGCGCGGGCCGGTGCCGGTGCCCTTGCCGGTGGTGGCGCCCGTCGTCGTGCCGGTGGTGCTCGTCGTGGACGTGGTGCCGGACAGGCCGCTGCCGCTCGTGCCGGTGCCCAGGCCGCTGGTGCCCGCACCGAGCCCGCCGGTGCTCGTCCCCAGGCCGCCGGTGCCGGTGGTGCCGAGGCCGCTCGTGCCCGTCGTGCCGAGCGTGGAGCCGGTCGTGCCGGTCGTGCCGGTCGTGCCGGTCGTGGTCGTCCCGGTCGACGAGGTGCCGCTCGAGGACTTGTCGTTGACCTGGGAGACCTTCTCGTTGACGGTGTCCTTGGTCTTGTCCGCCACGGCGCTCGCCGTCGAGGAGAGGTTGCTCGTCAGGTCCTGCACCGCGGGCTGCCCCATGATCTCGCGGGCCTTGGAGACGATCTCCTCGTAGCGCTGCCGCCCGGCCTTTGCGCCGAGCACGTAGCCGGCGCCGAAGCCGATGGCGAGGGTGAGCTTGCGGATCACTGTTCTCCTCCGTGGACTGTCGGGCTTGTCGCCCGCCCCTCTACCCCGCGCCGCTGCCCTCACCCACGGCCTGCACGCCCGCCGTGTCGCTCCGGGTGCGATAGTCTCGCGACTCGCCGGGCAGCCGGCGCCGGTCCCGCGTAGCTCAATCGGCAGAGCATGCGACTGTTAATCGCAGGGTTCCTGGTTCAAGTCCAGGCGCGGGAGCTTCTCTGAACTGCGGGAACTCCTCCCGTCGCCCGTCTTCGGCCGGCTCGTTGGTCACCGACTGGTCACGCAGGTCGTTCCGCTGGTCACGGCGGGACCGCGGGACCAGCGCCATCGCGCGTTCGGCCGCCTGCTGCCCCACGCCCTCGAGCAGGTGCGAGTAGGTGTCGCTCGTCAGCGTGATCGTGCTGTGCCCAAGCTGCTTGGACACGATGGCAATGTCGACGCCGGCGGCGAGGCGCAGGCTGGCTGCGCCGTGGCGCAGGTCGTGCAGCCGTACCGGCCGCAAGCCGGCCTCGACGGCGAGTTCGCGGAAGCGCTTGGACACGACGTCGGGGGAGACGGGCTGACCGTCCTCGCGGGCGAACACGAGGCCGTGGTCGACGTAGCCCTCACCCCACTCGGCTCGCTCCGCGTCCTGCCCGAGTCGGTGAGCGAGCAGCACGCCGGCCGTGCCGCTGTCGAGCTCGACGATGCGGTCCTCTCCACTCGCTGTCTTTGGGCGCCCGAAGGCGAACAAGGCGTGCACGGCGCGGCAGTACGGGCAGGGGCGGCGGGCGCTGTCGTCCGCGACCTGTAGCAGCTGCTGCCGGACGACGAGGACCCCGCGCTCGAGGTCGACGTCCTCCCACCGCAGGCCGAGTGCCTCGCCGCGGCGCAGTCCCGTGGCGGCCACGGTCTCGAACAGCGGCCCGAGTCGGTCGCCGGCTGCGTGGTCCAGGAACGCGCCGAGCTCGGCTGCGCTCCACGGTCGCACCTTCGGGCGGGCGACCTTCGGGAGGTCCAGGTCCACGGCGGGGTTGTAGGACAGCAGGCGTCGACGCGTCGCCGACGCGAGCGCTGACCGCAGGGTGGCGTGTACGCGCCGGACTGTGGCGGGCCCAAGGGGGCGACGGCCTGGGACCGGCACGGCGATGGCGCGCAGCATCGCCTCGACGTGCGACGGCCCGAGCTCGCGCAGGCGCAGGCGCCCGAGGTGCGGCCGCAGGAAGTGCTCGATGTGGTGCCGGTAGCCGACCGCGGTGTTCGTCCGCAGCCCGTCGGCGACCTTGGCAGCGAGCCAGGCGTCGAGGTAGTCCCCGACTCGCTGGCCCTCGTCGTGGGAGGTGCGGCCGCGCGACGCTTCGTCGACGACTGCGGCCAGCGCTGCCTCGGCGGCAGCCTTCGTCTCGAAGCCGCCCCGCTTGACCTGGCGCCGGCGCCCGCCGACCCCAGGCACGTCCGCCACGAACGTCCACGAGCCGTGCCGGAGCTTGCAGGCCTTGCGGCCGCCGCGGGTGTCACGTTCGACCGGGCAAGGGCAGCGCTTGTAGACGGAGCCCTTCACGGCTTCCTCCTGGTGCGCTCACCGCCGACGAGGAGCCCACGTCGGCGCGCTTCCTTCACCCAGCCATGGACCGTGGTCACCGGCACGCCGTTGGCCTCGGCGAGCACGGTCGCCGGGCGGTCGCTCATGCCGGCCAGGTAGGAGAAGAGGTCGGCGACCCGCTCGTAGAAGCTGTCCGGCTTGCCGTAGGCGCCCCTGCCCTCCAGCCGGAGGTCGACGGCTGGAGGAGGGTCGGGGA
>JALYNK010000046.1 GCA_030773235.1 Actinomycetota bacterium
CCGCGTCGCCGGTCACCCGCGGCCGGGAGCCCCGGCCGCGGCGCGTCGCCCTGGCACCGCGCGGGCACCGCGACACGTCCCGCTCGGGTCGCCCGGCGCCCGACTGCGCGGCGGTCTGCTCGTCATGCTCGTCGCGCTGGCCCTGCTCGGGGCACGCCTCGTGCAGCTGCAGCTGGTGTCCGGAACGGCGTACGCCGAGGTCGCGGAGAGGCAGCGCCGGGTGGTCACCGCCCTCCCGGCACCCCGCGGCGCCATCACCGACCGGTCCGGCACCGCGCTCGCCATGACGGTGCAGGCCCGTGCGGTCACCGCGCAGCCCCGCCTCATCGCCGACGCCGAGTGCCCGCCCGGCGCGACCCGCCCGTGCTCGCCGGCCACCGTCGCCAGAGCGCTCGCGCCCCTGCTCGGGCAGCCCGTCGCGGAGCTCACCGAGAAGCTGTCCCGCGACAGCGCGTTCGTCTACCTGGCCCGGGGGCTGGACCCGGAGGTCGGCAACCGGGTCCGCGACCTGCGGCTGGTCGGCGTCGACGTCGAGCCCGAGCCGCAGCGGCTGCACCCCGGCGGCGACCTCGCCGCCAACGTCGTCGGCTTCACCAACCGCGAGGGCAAGGGCGCGGCCGGGGTCGAGTCGGGCTGGGAGAAGGTCCTCACCGGGCGCGACGGCAGGTCCGTCGCGGAGGTCGACCGGGGCGGGCGCGTCATCCCCAGCGGCGACTCGCGGCGCACCGAGCCGGTCCCCGGCCGCGACGTGCAGCTCACCCTCGACCGCGACCTGCAGTGGTACGCCCAGCGCCTGCTCGCGCAGCGCGTCGAGGAGACGCAGGCGGCCAGCGGCTCGGTCGTCGTGCTCGACGTGCGCACGGGGGAGGTGCTCGCCCTCGCGTCGGCGCCCACGTACGACGCCGACGACCCGGGAGCGAGCCCGCCGGAGCACCGCGGCAACCCCGCGGTCACCGATCTCTACGACCCCGGCAGCGTCAACAAGGTGATCGTGGCGGCCGCGGCGCTCGAGGCCGGCGTCGTCACGCCCGACACCGTCCTCACCGTGCCGTACTCGCAGAAGTTCGGCGCCAAGCTCGTCACCGACTCCCACGGCCACCCGACCGAGCGCTACACGTTCAACGGCGTGATCATGCAGTCCAGCAACGTCGGGACCGTCCAGGTCGCCGAGAAGCTCGGGCCGCAGCGGGTCTACGACGCGCTGCGCGCCTTCGGCTTCGGCGAGCGGACCGGCGTCGGCCTGCCCGGTGAGCCCGCGGGCCTGGTGCCGCGGCCCGAGGACTGGTCCGGCTCCTCGCTCGGGACCATCCCCATCGGGCAGGGCGTGTCCGTCACCGCGCTGCAGGTCGCCTCCGTCTACCAGACCGTGGCCAACGGCGGCGTGCGGGTCGCCCCGCGGATCGTCAAGGGCACCACGGACGAGGAGGGCCGGCTCGTCCCCGCGCCTGCCGCGCCCCAGAAGCGGGTCATCCGCGCCGAGACCGCGGCCGCGCTGCAGCCCATGCTCGAGGGCGTCGTGAGCACCGAGGGCACCGCACCGCTCGCGGCGATCCCCGGCTACCGCATCGCCGGCAAGACGGGCACGGCGGACCGGCTCGTCGACGGTCGGTACGACGGCAGCTACACGTCCTCGTTCGTCGGCTACGCCCCGGCCGACCGGCCTGACGTCGTCACCGCCGTCGTGCTCCAGGGCACGGGCACGAAGGAGTACTACGGCGGCACCGTCGCCGGTCCGGTGTTCAAGGGGGTGACCGGCTTCGCGCTGCGGAGCCGGGCGGTGCCGCCCACCGGCGCGCCGTTCGTGGCGCCGAAGGTCTTCGCCGACCCTCGCTAGCCTGCCCAGATGCCCGAGTCCCCCGGCGGCGCCGGGCTGCCGCTCCGCCCGTCGCGGCCCGTGCCGCGACCGCTCGGGGACCTCCTCGCCGCCGTGCCCGGGCTGCGCCCGGTGGACCGGGGGACCACCGGGACGGCCGTTCACGGCTGCACGCTCGACAGCCGTGCGGTGCGCCCGGGCGACCTGTACGCGGCGCTCCCCGGCGCGCGGGCGCACGGCGCCGACTACGCGGTCGGCGCGGCCTCCGCGGGCGCCGCAGCGGTCCTCACCGACCCGGCCGGTACCGCCCGCGCGCAGGCCACCGGCCTGCCGGTCCTCGTCGCCGACGACCCCCGCTGCGTCCTCGGCGCGGTGTCGGCGGAGGTGTACGGCCGCCCGGGCGCTGCGATGACGCTGCTCGGCGTCACCGGCACGAACGGCAAGACGACGACGGCGTTCCTGCTCGAGGCCGGCCTGCGCGCCGCCGGGCAGGTCCCCGGCCTCGTCGGCACGGTCGTCACCCGCGTCGGGGAGCGGGTGGCCGCGAGCGTCCGCACCACTCCCGAGGCGCCCGATCTGCAGGGCCTGCTGGCCGCCATGCGCGAGCAGGGCGTGACCGCGGTGGCGATGGAGGTGAGCAGCCACGCGCTCGTGCTCGGGCGCGTCGACGGGCTCGTGTTCGACGTCGCGGCGTTCACCAACCTCAGCCAGGACCACCTCGACTTCCACGCCGACATGGCGGAGTACGAGGCCGCCAAGGCGCAGCTGTTCACGCCGGAGCGCTCCCGGCACGGCCTGGTCAACGTGGACGACGCGGCCGGCCGGCGGCTGGCGGAGGCGCGGCGCGTGCCCACGAGCACGTACTCCGCAGCGGGCGGGCCGGCGGACTTCCGGGCGCACGACGTCGCGCTGCGGCCCGAGGGGAGCACGTTCCGCCTCGTCGGCCCCGGTGTCGACGTGCCCGCGCGGGTCCGGCTGCCGGGGGCGTTCAACGTCGCGAACGCCGTCGCCGCGCTCGGCACGCTCGTCCTCGCCGGGATCGACGTCGACGCCGCCGTGCGCGGTGTGGGCGAGCTCCCCGGCGTCCCGGGGCGCATGGAGCGGGTCGACGCCGGCCAGCCGTTCCTCGCTCTCGTCGACTACGCGCACACCCCGGAGGCCGTGGCGGGCCTCCTGCGCACGGTGCGCAGCGTGACGCCGGGACGGGTGCTCGTCGTGCTGGGCTGCGGCGGCGACCGCGACCGCGCCAAGCGGCCGCTCATGGGACGCGCCGCCGCGCAGGGCGCCGACGTCGCCGTGCTGACCAGCGACAACCCGCGCTCCGAGGACCCCGGCGCGATCCTCGCCGAGATGGCCGCCGGTGCGACCGGCGCGCTGGTGGAGCCGGACCGGCGCACCGCGATCGCGCGGGCCGTGGCGCTCGCCCGGCCCGGCGACGCCGTCGTGGTCGCCGGCAAGGGCCACGAGACCGGTCAGGAGGTGGCCGGCGTGGTGCACCCCTTCGACGACCGGGCCGTGCTCCACGAGGTGCTCAGCCGGGTCGACGCGTGATCCCGCTCCCGCTCGACGAGATCGCGCGCGTCGTCGGCGCGCCCGCTCCGGCCGGCGCCGTCGCTCCTGCCCCCGTCCTCACCGGAGACGTCGTCGTCGACTCGCGCCTGGTCGGCCCGGGCGACCTCTTCGTCGCGCTGCGCGGCGAACGCGTCGACGGGCACGACTTCGCCGCCGCCGCGGTGTCCGCCGGAGCGGTCGCGGTGCTCGCCGGTCGCGACGTCGGCGACCTCGGCGTGCCGGTGCTGAGCGTGCCCGACCCGCTCGCGGCGCTGCAGGCGCTCGCGAGCCACGTCTTCACCGTCGACCAGCCGCTCACGTTCGGGGTGACGGGCAGCAGCGGGAAGACGTCGACGAAGGACCTGCTCGCGCACCTCCTCGGCGAGGGCACCCTCGCGCCCGCGGGCTCGTACAACAACGAGCTCGGGATGCCGCTCACCCTGCTGCGCCGCACGGCCGAGACGCGCTGCGCCGTCCTCGAGTACAGCGCGCGGGGGATCGGGCACATCGCCTTCCTCACCGGGCTCGCCCGGCCGCACGTCGCGGTCGAGCTCAACGTCGGCACCGCCCACCTCGGGGAGTTCGGCAGCCAGGAGGCCATCGCGCAGGCCAAGGGCGAGCTGGTTGAGGCGGTGCAGCCGCACCGCGAGAGCCCCGGCGTCGTCGTGCTGAACGACGACGACCCCCTGGTCCGGGCGATGGCGCAGCGCGCGCCGGAGGGGGCGCGGGTCGTGCGGTACGGCACGGGTCCCGACGCCGACGTCCGCGCGGAGGACGTCCAGCTCGACGACGCCGGCCGTCCGTCGTTCGTCCTCGTCACCACCGGCGGGCGCGCCGACGTCCGGCTCGGGCTGGTGGGCGAGCACGCGGTCTCCAACGCGCTTGCCGCCGCGGCGGCCGCGCTGCACGTCGTCGAGCTGCACACGGTGGCCGGGCGGCTGGAGACGGCCCGGCCGGTGAGCCGCTGGCGGATGGAGGTCCGTGAGCGCCCGGACGGTGTCACCGTCGTCAACGACGCGTACAACGCCAACCCCGACTCGATGCGCGCCGCGCTGCGCACGCTCGCCGTCCTCGGCGCCGGCGGCCGGCGGCGCACCGTCGCGGTGCTCGGGCCCATGGCCGAGCTGGGGGAGGCGGCCCGGGACGCCCACATGGACCTCGGACGGTTCGCGGTGCGGCTGGACATCGGCCAGCTCGTCGTCGTCGGCGAGCAGGCGGGCGGCATCCACGCCGGCGCCGTGCTCGAGGGCTCGTGGGGCTCCGAGTCGCTGCACGTGCCCGACGTCGACGCGGCCGTCGCCCTGCTGCGCGAGGTGCTGCGGCCGGGGGACGTCGTGCTCGTCAAGGCCTCGCGCTCGGCCGGCCTCGAGCGCGTCGCCGCCGCGCTGCTCGACGAGGGGACCGCTGAGTGATCTCGGTGCTGGTCGCCGCCGCGACCGCGCTCGTCGTCTCGCTGCTCGGCACGCCCGCCGTCGTCAAGCTGTTCCGGCGTCGGGGCTACGGCCAGGAGATCCGCGAGGAGGGCCCCTCCTCGCACTCCGCCAAGCGCGGCACGCCGACCATGGGCGGCACCGTCATCATCCTCGCCGCCCTGGTCGGGTACGGCGTGGCGCACCTGCTGGTGCTGTCCCAGCCCGGGCGCGGCCCGACCGCGAGCGGCCTGCTCGTGCTCGGTCTCATGACCGGCCTCGGCCTGGTGGGCTTCCTCGACGACTTCATCAAGATCCGCAAGCAGCGCTCGCTGGGGCTCACCGCCGCCGCGAAGTTCGGCGGGCAGCTCGTCGTCGGCGTCGGGTTCGGGATCCTCGCCCTGCAGTTCCGCAACGACGCCGGGCTCACCCCGGCCTCGACGCACCTGTCCTTCGTGCGCGACTACACGGCGTTCAGCATCGGCACGTTCGGGTTCCTCCTGCTGGCGTACTTCCTCATCAGCGGGTGGTCCAACGCGGTCAACCTCACCGACGGCCTGGACGGCCTGGCCGCCGGCACGTCGGTGATGGTCTACGCGTCGTACGTCGTCATCGCGTTCTGGCAGTTCGGCAACCGCTGCAGCCGGGTGCCGGAGGGGCTCGCGGACGCCGCGCGGGACGCCTACCTGCGGTCCTGCTACAACGCCCGCGACCCGCTCGACGTCGCTCTCGTGGCCGCAGCGGTCATGGGGGCCTGCTTCGGCTTCCTGTGGTGGAACGCGAGTCCCGCACGGATCTTCATGGGCGACACCGGGTCGCTCGCGCTCGGCGGCGCGCTCGCCGGGATCGCGATCGTCACCCGCACCGAGCTGCTGCTCGTCGTGCTCGGCGGGCTGTTCGTCATCGAGACGCTCTCGGTGATGATCCAGGTCGCCGCCTTCAAGGCGACCCGGCGGCGCGTGTTCAACATGGCGCCGATCCACCACCACTTCGAGCTCGCGGGCTGGGTCGAGAACACCGTCATCGTCCGGTTCTGGATCGTCGCCGGGCTCGCGGTGGCGTTCGGGCTCGGCCTCTTCTACGCGGAGTTCCTCGCCACCGGCGGCCAGGGGTGACGGAGCCTGCCGAGCCGTTCGCGCTCGCCGGCCGGCCGGTCGTCGTCGCCGGCGCGGCGGTCAGCGGCGCCGCCGCCGCCCGGGTGCTGCAGCGCCACGGGGCCGAGGTCACCGTCGTCGAGGCCGACGACGCCCGCGCCCAGCCGCTGCGCGACGAGGGCTTCCGCGTGGTCGACGTGCCGGTGCCGCCGCCCGGCACCGACCTCGTCGTCACCTCGCCCGGTTGGCGGCCCGACAGCCCGCTGCTCGCCGCCGCCGCCGCCGCGGGCCTCGAGGTCGTCGGCGAGGTGGAGCTGGCCTGGCGGCTCGCGCACGCCCCGCAGGCCCCCCGCCCGCCCGCGCCCTGGCTGGCGGTCACCGGCACCAACGGCAAGACGACCACCGTGCTGATGCTCGAGGCCGTCCTCGCCGCCGCGGGCGCGCGCACGGTCGCCGCGGGCAACGTCGGGCTGCCGCTCGTCGAGGCCGTCGAAGGGGCGTACGACGTGCTCGCCGTGGAGCTGTCGAGCTTCCAGCTGCACTGGTCGTCGAGCCTGCGGCCGCACGCGGGTGCGCTGCTCAACGTCGCCGACGACCACACCGACTGGCACGGCTCGGCCACCGACTACGCGCTCGCCAAGGCGAAGATCTTCACGGCGGGCACCGCGGTCGCCAACGCCGACGACGAGATCGCCCGCACGCTGCTGCGCCGCGCGCTCGGCCGACGGGTGACGTTCACCCTGCGGGCCCCGCGGCCGGGCGAGCTCGGCGTGGCCGGCGGCCGGCTGGTCGACCGCGCGTTCGCCGCCGACGCCGAGGAGGAGCTCGTCCGGGTCGACGAGCTGGCCGTCCGCGGACAGCACAACGTCGGCAACGCGCTCGCCGCCGCGGCGCTCGCCCGCTCCTGGGGCGTGCCCGCCGAGGCGGTGCGCGAGGCGCTGCGCGGCTTCCGCGCGGGCGCGCACCGCGACGAGCGGGTCGCGCTGATGGACGACGTGACGTACGTCGACGACAGCAAGGCGACCAACCCGCACGCCGCCGCGGCCAGCCTGTCGGCGTACGCACCGGTGGTCTGGATCGCCGGCGGGCTGCTCAAGGGGGCGGACGTGGAGCGGCTGGTGGCCGGCGTCGTCCCGCGGCTGCGCGCCGCCGTGCTGCTCGGCACCGACCGCGCGGCCTTCGCCGAGGCGCTGGCCCGACACGCGCCGCACCTCCCGGTCGTCGAGGTCGAGCGGCTCGACACTGGCGCCATGTCCGAGGCCGTCACCGCCGCCCGCGCACTCGCCCGCCCGGGCGACACCGTGCTGCTCGCCCCCGCCGCCGCGTCCATGGACTGCTTCCGCGACTACGCCGAGCGCGGTCGGCTGTTCGCCGACGCGGTGAGCGGCGCCGGAGCGGCCGGGTGAGCACGTCGACCACCACGCCGGCGGCCGGGACCGGCCGGAGCGCGTTGCCGCCGCGACGCGCGGGATCGGTGCGCCGGGACGACGTCACCCCGGCGCTGCACCGCCCGCTGGCCACCTACCACCTGCTGGGGGTCAGCACCCTCCTGCTGCTCGGCGTCGGCCTCGTGATGGTGTTCTCGGCGTCCAGCGTCCGGTCGTTCGAGACGTACGGGTCCTCGTACACGATCGCGGCCAAGCAGGGGCTGTTCATCGGCCTGGGCCTGCCGCTCATGTGGATCGCGTCCCGGCTGCCCGTCCGGTTCTGGCGCATGGCGGGCTACCCGCTGCTGCTCGGCGCGCTGGGGCTCCTCGTCCTCGTGCTCGTGCCCGGGGTCGGCAAGGAGGTCGACGGCGCGGTCCGCTGGATCCCGCTGCCCGGCGGGTTCAACCTGCAGCCCAGCGAGCTGGGCAAGCTGGCGCTGGCGCTGTGGGGCGCCGACCTGCTGGTGCGCAAGAAGAAGCTGCTCGGCCACTGGAAGCACCTGTTCGTGCCGCTGCTGCCGGTGTCGTGCCTGGTGCTGGCCCTCGTGATGCTCGAGCCGGACATGGGCACCTCGCTGTCGACCGTCGTCGTGGTCGTCGCGCTGCTGTGGGTGGTCGGCACACCGCTGCGCTACTTCGGGGCGTTCCTCGTGGCGCTCGTCGGCCTCGCCACCGCGCTGGCCATCGCCGAGCCGTACCGCGTCGCGCGCCTGGTGAGCTTCCTCGACCCGTGCGCGCCGGAGCACCGGCTCGAGGGCGGCTACCAGGCCTGCCAGGGGCTGCTCGCGATGGGCTCGGGCGGGCTGTTCGGCCTGGGCCTCGGCGCGAGCCGGGAGAAATGGGCGGGCGGGCTGCCCAACGCGCACACCGACTTCGTGTTCGCGATCATCGGCGAGGAGCTGGGCCTGCTCGGCAGCCTGTCGGTGCTCGTCCTGTACGCCACCCTGCTGTACGGCGGGGTACGGGTGGCGAAGCGCACCGCCGACCCGTTCGCGCGGCTGGCCGCCGCGGGCGTCACGGCCTGGCTGGGCGCGCAGGCCTGCATCAACATCGGCGCGGTGGTGGGCATGGTCCCGATCACCGGGATCCCGCTGCCCCTGGTGAGCTTCGGCGGGTCGGCGCTGCTGCTCACGATGGTGGCGATCGGGATGCTGCTGTCGTTCGCGCGCTGCGAACCCGGGGCGCCGGAGGCGCTCGCCGCGCGCCGCCGGGCCGCCCGGCGCCTCGTCGGCCGCGTCCCGGACCGGAGCGC
>JALYNK010000047.1 GCA_030773235.1 Actinomycetota bacterium
GGGCACGTACATCTTTCAGCTGGTGCTGGACCACGGCGCGTCCGAGGTCGTGCTGACCGTCAACAGCGAGGACGCCGACAACCTCTTCGACTGGCTGTCGGCCAGCAGCGACGTCTACTACGACCTCGAGCGCGAGGTGCTCGTGTTCGGCAGCCGCTCGGTGGGCAGCTGACCGTCCCGCTGTCGACCCGGCGGCCGTCGACCAGGCGGCCGCCGGGTCACCGGCCGCCGGCCGCACGGTGCCCCCCGTCGAGCAGTGCCTCCACGCGCTGGACCTTGGCGGCGAGCTGACCGGTGCGGCCCGGCCGCACGTCGGCCTTGAGCACGAGCGACACCCGCGGCGACCGCGCAGCGACGGCCTCCACGGCCTGCCGCACGACGTCCATCACCTCGTCCCAGTTCCCCTCGACGTTGGTGAACATCGCGTTGGTCTCGCAGGGGAGCCCGGAGGCCCGCACCACCCGCACGGCCTCGGCGACCGCCTCGGCGACGCCGCCCTGGTCGTCGCCGGTCGCCGGCGTGATGCTGAAGGCCACGAGCACCCCGGGATCGTGCCGCAGGTCCCTGGGCGCCGGCTCGACCGGCCCTCCGGACAGGCCGGGACCGGCGCGGCGCAGGGTCACGGTGCCGGAGGCGCGAGGTCCGGCACGTCGTCGGGCAGCAGGACGGCGCTGACGGCCCCGACCAGGTGCACGGCCGCCACGAGGGCGAAGGTGCTCCGGAAGCTGCCGGTCAGGTCGGCGAGCAGCCCGCCGACCGGAGGGCCGACCGTCTGGCTCACGCCGAACGCCAGCGTGACGACACCGAACGCCGCCGCCACGCCGGCCGGCTCCAGGTGGTCGGCGACGTACGCCGCGACCGCGGCCGGAAGTCCGCTGCTGAACACGCCGAAGGCCGCCGCCGACACGACGACCCACGGGCCCGCGCCGAGCAGGACCGCCGCGGCGCAGGCGGCCAGGAGGACGTGGCCGCCGACGAGCACGCGCCGCCGCCCCGTGCGGTCGGACAGCCGGCCGACGAGCAGGCCGCCGACGATCCCCGTCAGCCCGGTGGTGCCGTAGACCGCCGCGGCACCCGCGGGGGAGTAGCCGGCGTCGTCGCGCAGCGCCGCGACGAGGTAGCTGGCGTAGACCACGTAGCCGAACGCGAAGGACGCGTAGGTCACCACGAGCGCGGGAGCGCCGGGCAGCCGGGCGAGGACGGAGGCGCGCAGCCGCACCCGCTGGCCGGAGGCGGGCATCGGCCGCAGCAGCCCTGCGAACGCGATCAGCACGACGACCGACAGGGCCGCGGTCACCGCCCACACCGGCCGCCAGGCGTCCGGGCCCAGCCGCTCCTGCACCAGCCGGGTGACCGCGCCGGCCGTGACCACGGCGAGCCCCACGCCCACGCCGAGCGCCCCTGCCGACAGCCCGCGCAGCCGGGCCGGCACCGCGGTCGCGACCAGCGCGCTCGCCGGCACCCAGATGGCGGCGTTGAACCCGCCGGTCAGCACCATGCCGACGAGCAGTGCGGCGTACGAGCTCGCGGTGGCCAGGCAGACGAGGCCGGCGGTGGCGCCGAGCAGCCCGACCCGCAGGAAGGCGGCCAGGCTCACCGCGCCGGAGCGGCTGACGACGACGAGCACGCCGAGCAGGTACGCGCCGAGGTTGGCGGTCCCGAGCAGTCCCGCGCGGCCGTACGACCCGACGAGGTCGGTGACCATGGCCGGCAGCACGAAGGCGTACGTGAGGCGTCCGAAGCCGTGGCCCACCGCGACCGCGGCCGCGGCCAGCGCGACCACGAGCAGCGGTGACTGGCCGGGCCGTCCGGCCGAGCTCATGGACCGCCCGGCTCCTGACGCTCGAGCGGGACGCGGAGGGCGTCGAGCACGCGCGGGACCATGACGTAGAAGGCTGCGGTGAGCACGAGCTCGAGGCGCCCCCGCTCGTCGACGTGCTCGGCGAGCGCGTCGAGCACCGCGTCCGGCACAGCGCCCGCGACCACGGCGTCGGTCAGCGCGAGCGCCGCGCGCTCGCGCGCGTCGAAGAGGTCCGACACCTGCCAGGCCGCGACGGCAGCGATCCGCTCCGGCGCCAGCCCGGCGTCGCGGGCCATCCGCTCGTGCTGGTGCCACTCGTACGGCGAGCGGGCGAGCACGGCGGTGCGCAGGACGACGAGCTCGCGCAGGTCGCGCGGCGTCGTGCACCGGTCGCGCAGCGCCCAGGCCCAGTCGATCCACGCCTCCAGGAGGTCGGGCGCGGCGGCGAGCGAGCGGTAGAGGTTGACCTGGCGGGCGCCGAGAGCGGCGACCCGCTCCGCGAGCGCGTCGGGGAGCCGCGGCAGCGGTCCGGGCGGGCGGGTGTCCCAGGGCAGGCTCACGAGTCGCTCGCCGTCCCGGCCAGGTAGCGCAGCGCGAGCAGGTAGCCGGTCACGCCGAGCCCCGCGACGACGCCGGTCGCCACCGGCGTGACGTAGGAGTGCGCCCGGAACGGCTCGCGCGCGTGCACGTTCGACAGGTGCACCTCCACGAGCGGCGCGGTGAGCATCGCGCAGGCGTCGCGCAGCGCGACCGACGTGTGGGTCCAGCCGGCGGGGTTGAGCACCACGGGGCAGCCCGCGTCGGCGGCCTCGTGCAGCCAGCCGAGCATCTCGGCCTCGGCGTCGGTCTGGCGCACCTCGACCCGCAACCCGAGCTGGTCGCCGCTGCTGCGGCACATCTCCGCGAGCTCCGCGTGGGTCGTCCGTCCGTACGTCTCGGGCTCGCGGCTGCCCAGCCGGCCGAGGTTGGGCCCGTTGAGCACCAGCACGCGCACGGGGCTCCCGGCGGCAGGGCGGCGGGCGCCGCGTCGGACGGGGAGAACGGGGGCACGGTACCGGCGGGGGGACGAACTGCGCCGAAAGGCCGTGCGACGAGGGCGCGGACGTGGGAACGTGAGCAAGCGTTGTCGCACCGGCGGAGGCACCTGGTCGTGCCCGACGAGTTCACCGTGGCCGCGGAGTGCGCCGTCCGCTACCTCGACGAGACCGTGCCGCTGCGGGCCTGGGTCGTCGCCGTGGTCGGCAGCGACGGCAGCTGGACCCCCGTCGCCGCGGTCGACCACGGCTACGGCTTCCAGGTGGGCGCGCAGCAGCGGTGGCAGGACACCGTCTGCAGCCGGATGGCGCAGGGCCTCGGACCCCCGGTGTCACCGCGCGTCGAGGAGTCCCCCGCGTACGCGTCCGCCCCGATCCGCCGGCGGTACCCCATCGGGGCGTACGTGGGCACGTCGCTGCGCGACGCGGACGGCGAGGTCGTGGCGACGATCTGCGGGCTCGACCCCGCTCCGCATCCCGACGAGCTCGCACGGCACCTGCCCCTCGTCCGCACCGTCGCCGACCTCCTCGGCGCGGTGCGCCGGGTCGAGGAGCAGCGACGGGCGGCCGACGAGCGTGCCCACGTGGCCGAGGAGACCGCCGGGACCTGTGCGCTGACCGGGCTGCTCAACCGCCGCGGCTGGCTGGACCGGCTGCCGCAGCTGGTCAGCCACGGCGACCGGGCCGGGACGGACCTCACGCTGCTCTCGCTGGACGTGGACGGCCTCAAGGAGGTCAACGACCGCGAGGGCCACGCGGCGGGCGACGCCCTGCTCGTCAGGGTCGCCGCCGTGCTGCGCGAGGCCCTGCGGCCGGCCGACCTGCTCGTCCGGTTCGGCGGGGACGAGTTCGGCGTCGCCGGCCTGGTGCGCGGCAGGCAGCGCGCAGGGGGCATGAGCCGGCGCGTGCGGCAGGCCCTCGAGCAGGCCGGCCTGACGGTCAGCGTGGGGGCCGGCCTGCGCGCGCCGGGCGGGTCGGTGGAGCAGGCCTGGCTCGACGCCGACGCCGCGATGTACGCCGACAAGCAGGCCCGGCGGGCGCGCGGCACACCCCGGCGCGCTCCCGCCCGACCCAGCGCCGCGACCGGACCCGAGCCGGTCGCGGCCCGCGGCGGGCTCCCGCGCGACCGGTAGCGTCGAGGAGGACCGCGACACGGGCGAGGACACGGGAGACGCGCGTGCAGACGTCCGCACTCGGAGCGCCTGCCCGCGCCGCGAGCCCCGCCGCCGAGACCGTCGATGCTCGCTCGGCCCCCCGTGCGCTGCTGCTCGAGAACATCCACGACGACGCCGCCTTCACGCTGCGCGAGGCGGGCTTCGACGTGGAGCGGGAGACCGGCGCGCTGTCGGAGCCCCAGCTCCTGGAGCGCCTCGAGGGCGTCGCGCTGCTGGGGATCCGCTCCAACACCACCCTCAGCGCGGAGGTGGTGCGCCGCGCGGGCGAGCTCGCCGCCATCGGCGCCTTCTGCATCGGCACCAACCAGATCGACCTGGCCGCGGCGGGCGAGGCGGGCGTGGCGGTGTTCAACGCGCCGTTCTCGAACACCCGCAGCGTCGTCGAGCTCGCGCTGTCCGAGATCATCGCGCTGACCCGGCGCCTCACCGACAAGAACGCGCAGATGCACGCGGGGCGCTGGGACAAGTCCGCGGCGGGCAGCCACGAGGTCCGCGGCCGTCGGCTCGGCATCGTCGGGTACGGCAACATCGGCAGCCAGCTGTCGGTGCTCGCCGAGGCGCTCGGCATGCGCGTCCTCTTCTACGACACGGCCGACAAGCTGGCGCTCGGCAACGCCCGGCGCTGCGGCACCCTCGAGGAGCTGCTCGCCGAGTCCGACGTCGTGTCGCTGCACGTGGACGGCCGGCCGGGCAACAGCGACCTGTTCGGCGAGGCGCAGTTCCGGCGCATGCGCCCCGGCAGCATCTTCCTCAACCTGTCCCGCGGCTTCGTCGTCGACCACGGCGCGTTGCGGCGGCACGTCGAGAGCGGGCACGTCGCCGGCGCGGCCGTCGACGTCTTCCCGGTCGAGCCTCGCAACCGCGGCGAGGAGTTCGTCTCCGAGCTGCGCGGCCTGCCCAACGTCATCCTCACCCCGCACGTCGGCGGCTCCACCGAGGAGGCGCAGCAGGACATCGGAGCGTTCGTGTCCGGCAAGCTGCGCGACTACGTCGCGCAGGGCACGACGTCGCTGAGCGTCAACCTGCCGCCCGTCGCGCTGCCGCGCACCGACGGCTCGGCCCGGCTGCTCCTGCTGCACCGCAACACCCCGGGGGTGCTCGCGGCGGTCAACGGCGTGCTCGCGGACCACGGCATCAACATCGAGGGTCAGATGCTCGGCACCCGGGGCTCCCTCGGCTACGTCGTCACCGACGTCGCACCGCCGCAGGGCGGCGAGGTGGCCGAGGCGCTGCGGTCCCTGCCCGAGACGGTGCGCCTGCGCGTCCTCCCACCCGGGCAGCCGGCGGCGTGAGCGGTCCCGTCGGCACCTGACGCCCCCGCGCGGGGCGCAGCGGTCCCGCGCCGGACGCACACTGGAGGGGTGGTCCCCCTCGCCCGGCTGCTGCAGCGTGCACCGCGCGCTCGCGGTCCGCTGCTCCCGCTGACCTGGCTGGCCGTCGGCCTGCTCACCGCGGCCTACGTCGTCGGCATGACCGTCGTCCTGCTGCTCGCCGGGGTCGTCGCGTCGGCCCGCCTGCTGCTGTCCGCCCCGGTCGCGCTCGCCGGGTTCGTCCTCCGGCCGCTGCGGAGCGCCCGGTGACGAGCACCGTCGAGCGACCCGCGGACGCGACCGCCGCCGTCAGCGAGGCGGGACGGCGCCGCACCTTCGCCGTCATCAGCCACCCGGACGCCGGCAAGTCGACGCTCACCGAGGCGCTGGCTCTGCACGCCCGCGTCATCCAGGAGGCCGGCGCGATCCACGGCAAGGCCGGGCGCAAGAGCACCGTGTCCGACTGGATGGACATGGAGAAGGCGCGCGGCATCTCCATCAGCTCTGCCGCCCTGCAGTTCTCGTACGCCGACCACGTGGTCAACCTCGTCGACACGCCGGGCCACGCCGACTTCTCCGAGGACACCTACCGGGTGCTCGCCGCGGTCGACAGCGCCGTCATGCTGCTCGACGCCAGCAAAGGCCTCGAGCCGCAGACGCTGAAGCTGTTCGACGTCTGCCGGCACCGCGGCATCCCGGTCATCACGGTCGTCAACAAGTGGGACCGGCCCGGGCTCGCCGCGCTGCAGCTCATGGACGAGATCCGCGACCGGATCGGCCTGGAGCCGACCCCGCTCACCTGGCCGGTCGGGATCGCCGGGGAGTTCCGCGGCGTCCTGGAGCGGCGGTCCGGCGAGTTCGTGCGCTTCCTGCGCACCGCAGGCGGCGCGACCATCGCTCCGGAGGAGCGGATCGCACCGGAGCGCGCCGCCGCCGAGGAGGGCGATGCCTGGGCCACGGCGGTCGAGGAGAGCGAGCTGCTCGACGCGATAGGGCAGGTGCACGACCAGGAGGCCTTCCTCGCCGGCCACACGACGCCGGTGCTGTTCGGCTCGGCGGTGCTCAACTTCGGCGTGCGCCAGCTGCTCGACGTGCTGCTGGAGCTCGCGCCCGCGCCGGCGGCGCGGGAGGACGAGAAGGGCGAACCGCGGGCGCTGGACGCGCCGTTCAGCGCGTTCGTCTTCAAGGTGCAGGCCGGCATGGACTCCGCCCACCGAGACCGACTGGCGTACGTCCGGGTGTGCTCGGGGGTGTTCGAGCGCGGCACGGTCGTGACGCACGCGGCGACGGGCAAGCCGTTCGCGACGAAGTACGCCCAGCAGGTGTTCGGGCGCGACCGCGAGACGGTCGACGTGGCCTACCCCGGCGACGTCGTCGGGCTCGTCAACGCCACCGCGCTGCGCGTCGGCGACAGCCTCTTCGTCGACCAGCCGGTCACGTACCCGCCGATCCCGAGCTTTGCGCCGGAGCACTTCGCGGTGTGCCGGGCGGAGGACTCCGGGCGCTACAAGCAGTTCCGGCGCGGGATCGAGCAGCTGGAGCAGGAGGGCACCGTGCAGGTGCTGCGCAGCGACCTGCGCGGCGACCAGGCGCCGGTGCTCGCGGCGGTCGGGCCGATGCAGTTCGAGGTGGCCGCGCACCGGCTCGCGGGGGAGTTCAGCGCTCCGGCGCGGCTTGACCGGCTGCCGTACTCGCTCGCCCGGCGCACCGACCGCGACGGCGCGAAGGCGCTGCAGGGGCAGTCCGGGGTCGAGGTGCTCGAGCGCGGCGACGGAGCGCTGCTCGCCGTGTTCGCCGACAAGTGGCGGCTGTCGCGGGTGCAGCGCGACCTGCCGGACGTCCTGCTCGAGCCGCTCGTCGCCGCCACGCTGTAGGCGGGGCGCGCGGGGCAGCGGGCCTCTGCCGGGGTAGGGGCGCGCGCATGATGACCCGCCCCCGCACCCTCGCGATCGTCCTGGCCGGCGGCAAGGGCAGCCGCCTCGAGGCTCTCACCCAGTTCCGCGCCAAGCCGGCCGTCCCGTACGGCGGGCACCACCGGCTCGTCGACGTCTCGCTGTCCAACTGCGTGCACAGCGGGCTGTCCGACGTCTGGGTCTCGGTGCAGTACAACCCCATCTCGCTGGTCGAGCACCTGGCCAACGGCCGCCCGTGGGACCTCGACCGCAACAAGGGCGGCCTGCTCGTGCTCCCGCCCCGGCAGGGCGCCGACCGCGCCGGTTGGGCGAGCGGCACGGCCGACGGGCTGTGGCGCAACGCCGAGCTCATCCGCCGCTTCGACCCCGAGCTGCTGCTCGTCGTCAGCGCCGACGCGGTCTACCGCCTCGACTACAGCGACGTGGTGCAGCAGCACCTGGACAGCGGCGCGACGCTCACCGCGGTCACCACCCGCGTCGACCGGGAGGACGCATCGCGGTACGGCGTGGTGCAGGTCGAGGACGGGCGCATCACCGACTACCAGCTCAAGCCCGACGAGCCGCAGAACGACCTGGTGTGCAACGAGGTGTTCGTGTTCGAGCCGAAGACGACCCTGGACCTGCTGGACTCCCTCGCCGAGCAGGCCGACGAGGAGGAGGGCCTGCAGGACCTCGGGCACGGGCTGCTGCCCGCGCTGGTGGAGCAGGGCGGTGCCCGGGAGTACCGCTTCGACGGCTACTGGCGCGACGTCGGCACGCTCGAGGCGTACCACGACTCGCACATGGACCTGCTCGGCGAGAACCCGGCGTTCGAGATCGACGCGCCCGACTGGCCGCTGCTCACGCGGGGCGGCCGTCGCGGGCCGACCCGGCTGGTGGAGGGCGCCCGGCTGGACGACGTCCTCCTGTCCGCGAGCACCAAGGTCGGCGGCGAGGTCGCGCGCTCGGTCATCTCCCCCGGAGTGCTGGTCGAGCCCGGCGCCGTCGTGCGCGACAGCGTGCTGCTCCACGACGTCGTCGTCCGCTCCGGCGCGCGCGTCGAGCGGGCCGTCGTCGACGCGGGCACCGAGATCCTCGGCGACGCGCACATCGGCGGCGAGGGCGACCTCGTGCTCATCGGCCAGGAGCAGCGCATCAGCGGACGGATTGAGCCGGGCGGCCGGCAGTCCGGCCGCGAGGAGCCCTAG
>JALYNK010000048.1 GCA_030773235.1 Actinomycetota bacterium
CTCGTCGCCCTGGACCCGGCGCCCGACGACGCGCGCGAGCGCCGCGCGCTCGAGCGCGGCGCTGTGGAGCTCGCCACCGGGTGCGCGCGCCGCTCGGGCGACCTGCTGCCGCAGGTGGGCACCGCGCAGGTCGCGGAGGACGTGGAGCGGCTCCGGGCCGCGCTGGGCGACGAGCGGCTGACCTACCTCGGCTGGTCGTACGGCACGGCGATCGGCGCCGCGTACCTGTCCGCGCACCCGGACCGGGTCCGTGCGCTCGTGCTGGACGGCGCCGTCGACCCGGCGCTGCGGTGGGACGAGCTGCTGAGCGGGCAGGCGGCGGGCTTCGAGGCAGCGCTCGCGGCGCTGCTGCAGGACTGCGACCGCACCCGCTGCGCCTTTCGCAGGGTCGTGGCCGGCGACCTGGGGGCGGCCTACGACGCTCTGGCCGCGCGCGTCGACCGCCGCCCTCTGGGCGTCGGCGACCGCCGCCTGGGGCCGGGCGAGTTCTCCACCGGCGTCGGCGCGGGCCTGTACGACCGGGAGCAGGGCTGGCCCGCGGTCGCCGCGGGGCTCGCGGCGGCGCAGGAGGGCGACGGCCGTCCGCTGCTGGCGCTGGCGGACGCCTACCTGGAGCGCACGGCCGACGGCTACAGCAGCACGATCGAGGCCAACGCGGCGGTCAACTGCCTCGACCGCGAGTGGCCGCGCGACCCTGAGGAGCACGCCGCGCTCGCCGCTCGGCTCGACGCGCAGTTCCCCCGCTTCGGGGCGGCGATCGGCTGGTCCGGGCTGCCGTGCGGGTCCTGGCCGGTGCCTCCTGCGCCCGTGACGGTCGCGCCCCCGGCCGGTGCGCCGCCGGTCGTCGTGGTCGGCACGACCCGCGACCCGGCGACCCCGTACGCGTGGGCGGTGCGGCTGGCCCAGCGGCTGCCCGGATCCGTGCTGCTGACGCGCGACGGCGACGGCCACACGGCGTACGGAGCGGACGCGCCCGAGTGCCTGCGCCGACCGGTCGACCAGTACCTGCTCACCGGTCGACTGCCGGACCCGGGAGGGTGCTGATGACGGGTGCCCCCGGCAGGATTCGAACCTGCGCTTCTACCTCCGGAGGGTAGCGCTCTATCCCCTGAGCTACGGGGGCTCGGGCGCGGGGGACGCTACCAGCCGACCGGGTGCCTGACCGCGGGTCGCCGGTGCCCCGTCGGGTCTACCCTCCGGCGCGTGGCGAGCCTGGGACGCGTCCTCGTGGTGGACGACGACGACGTCATCCGGCAGCTCATCACCGTCAACCTCGAGCTCGAGGGCTTCGAGGTGTCGACCGCGGTCGACGGGCAGGACTGCCTCGACAAGGTCCGGACCGTCGACCCGTCCGTCGTGACGCTCGACATCATGATGCCGCGCATGGACGGCTGGGAGGCGGCGAGCCGCCTGCGCGACGACCCGGCGACGGCCGGCATCAAGGTCGTGCTGCTGTCGGCGCGGGCGCAGGAGGCCGACCTGCAGCGCGGCAGCCGGATCGGCGTGGACGCCTACCTGACCAAGCCGTTCGACCCCGACGACCTCATCGCCACCGTGCGCCGGCTGGCCGGGCTGCCCGAGGACTGACCCGGGAGCCGGTCACCGGCCGGGCGACGCGCTGGGCTGGACCTGTCCGGGCTGGACCGATCCGGGCTGGACCGATCCGGGCTGGACCGATCCGGGCTGGGTGGCGCTCGACGGGACGAAGCTCTGACCGTCCGGCCCCAGCACGAAGGGCTCCGTGCCCGGCTGGTCGACGCCCTGGCAGCTGGCGCCCTTCTCCCGGGTCTGCGGGCCGTTCGTGTAGCCGTCGAGGAACCGGCGGACCCGCGGGTCGGCGGCGCTGTCCACCTTGAGCGTGCGTCCCCACGCCTGCAGCGTCACCGGCGCCGACAGCCCGGGGAACGGGCTGAGCATCCGGTGCGGGTTGCCCTCGACGAGGGCTCTGAGCGCAGCCACCTGGTCGGCGGGCAGGTCGGGCCGGTACGTCACCCAGGCGGCGCCGTGCTCGAGGCTGTGCACCGCGTGCTCCGGCACCACGGGTGCGTCGTACACCTGGCAGGTCTGCGGGTACGGCGCGTGGTCGCCGCTGTTGGGCGGCTGCACGGCGTACGCCACCCGGCCCTGCACGTGGTCGGCCGACGGGTCGGACGTCACCGCGACGCCCTGCACCTCGTCGTCGAGCCGCTCGGCCGCGGTGCGGAAGCCCGAGCCGGTGTTGGTGGCGGCGTAGACGAGGATCCCGGCGAGCGCGAGCGCGAGCACGACGATGCCGGTGACGAAGCCCCACGGAAAGGGCTTCTTGACCTGGGCGCTCGCGCGGCGCGACGACGCGGAGCCGCGAGCGGACGCGGAGCCGCGGGGTGTGCGCTGGGCCATTGCGGGGTCCGTCCTCGGGAGTCAGCACCGGATGCGCGTACGCCCGTACGACGAGGACCGGACGTGCGGCGTTCCGCCGGCCGGCCACCGCGCGCGGCGTCGTCGGCCGGATGATCGGCGGGAAAGTCTAGGGGCCCGGGAGGGATAGCCTCGTCCGGTGACTCCGTCCGAGCTCGGCGCCGCCGTGCGCGCCGCCGTGGCGGCCGCGGTGGAGTCCGGCGAGCTCGACGTGCCCGTGCCCGACACGGTGGCCGTGGAGCGCCCGCGGCACCGCGACCACGGCGACTACGCGACCAACGCGGCGCTGCAGCTGGCGGGCGCCGCCCGCCGCCCGCCGCGCGCGGTCGCCGAGGTCCTCGCCGCCCGCCTCCTGCAGGTCGACGGGATCGCCGCGGTGGAGGTCGCCGGCCCGGGGTTCCTCAACGTCCGGCTCGCGCAGGAGGCTTTCGGCAGGCTCGCCGCGCAGGTGGTGCGCGCCGGCGCCGCGTACGGCCGGGGCGACACGGCCGCGGGCACCCGCGTCAACCTCGAGTTCGTCAGCGCCAACCCCACCGGCCCCATCCACATCGGCGGCGTGCGCTGGGCGGCGGTCGGCGACGCGCTGGCCCGCGTGCTCGGCGCGACCGGCGCGCAGGTCACCCGCGAGTACTACGTCAACGACGCCGGCGGGCAGTTCGACCTGTTCGCCGCGTCGCTGCTCGCGGCCGCGGCGGGGGAGGACCTGCCCGAGGGCGGCTACCAGGGCGACTACGTGGCCGACTACGCCGCCCGCGTCGTCGCCGCGGTGCCGGACGTGCTCGAGCGGCCCCGCGACGAGGCGCTGCACGTCTTCCGCGAGGCCGGTCTGCCGATCGTGCTCGAGGAGATCCGGCGGTCGCTGCGCGCCTTCGGCGTCGAGTTCGACGTCTGGACCAGCGAGCTGTCGCTCAAGACCACCGGCGCCACCGACACGGCCCTGCGCACGCTGCGGGAGCAGGGCCACGTGTACGAGGCCGACGGAGCCGTGTGGCTGCGCACGACCGACTTCGGCGACGACAAGGACCGCGTCCTCGTCAAGAGCGACGGCACGACGACGTACTTCATGTCGGACGCCGCCTACTACCTCGACAAGCGCGCGCGGGGGTTCGACCGCTGCGTCTACATGCTGGGCGCCGACCACCACGGCTACGTCGGACGGCTGCGGGCCATCGCCGCCTGCGCCGGCGACGACCCCGACCGGACCATGGACGTCCTCATCGGGCAGCTCGTCAACGTCGTGCAGGGCGGCCAGGTGCTGCGGCAGAGCAAGCGGCGCGGGCAGTACACCTCCCTGGACGACCTCCTCGAGCTCGTCGGCGTCGACGCGGCGCGTTACTCGCTCGCGCGCACCGGCGTCGACACCCCTCTCGACCTCGACATCGAGCTGATCACCCGGCAGGCCAACGACAACCCGGTCTTCTACGTGCAGTACGCCGCCACCCGCGCGGCGTCCGTCCTGCGCCACGCCGCCGCCATGGGCCTGCCCGAGCCCGACCCCGACACCACCGACGTCGCGCTGCTGACCCACCCGCGCGAGACAGAGCTGCTGCTGGCGCTCGCCGAGCTGCCGCGGGTCGTCGCCTCGGCGGCGGAGCTGCGTGAGCCGCACCGGATCGCGCGCCACCTCGAGGAGCAGGTCGCCAAGGCCGCGCAGCGCTTCTGGGACGAGTGCAACGTGCTCCCCAAGGGCGACGACGAGGTGTCCCCGCTCGCCGCGCCGCGGCTGCTGCTGTGGCGGGCCACCCGCACCGTCCTCGAGAACGGCCTCGGCCTGCTCGGCGTCTCCGCCCCGGAGCGGATGTGACCGGCTCCCTCGCCACCGACCGCGCGCGCGTCGAGCCCGGGCTCGACCTCGACCTCGACCCGGTCGTCTGGCCGACGACCGCGCAGCGCGTCGACGGCGTGCTCACCGTCGGCGGCGTCGACGTCCGCGCGCTCGCCGCCGAGCACGGCACGCCGGCCTACGTCCTCGACGAGGAGGACTTCCGCGCCCGCTGCCGCGCCTGGCGCGACGCGTTCGCCGGCGCCACCGTGTACTACGCGGCCAAGGCGTTCCTGTGCACCGCGGTCGCGCGCTGGGTGGCCGAGGAGGGGCTGTCCCTCGACGTCTGCACGGGCGGCGAGCTGGCCGTCGCGCTGCACGCGGGCTTCCCCGCCGAGCGGCTGCTCTTCCACGGCAACAACAAGTCGGTCGCCGAGCTGGCGCGGGCGGTCGAGGTCGGCGTCGGCCGGGTCGTCGTCGACTCGCCCGAGGAGCTGGCGCGGCTCGCCGGCGTGGCGTCGCGGGCCGGAGTCCGCCAGCGGATCTACCTGCGCGTCACGCCCGGGGTCGAGGCGCACACGCACGAGTACATCTCCACCGGGCAGGAGGACACCAAGTTCGGCTTCTCGCTCGCGAGCGGCGCCGCGGCCGAGGCCGTCCGCCGCGCGCTGCAGGAGCCCGCCGTGGAGCTGGTCGGCCTGCACTGCCACATCGGGTCGCACATCTTCGACGACGCCGGCTTCGCCGCGGCCGCCGGGCGCATGGTCGGGCTGCTCGCCGCGGTCCGCGACGAGACGGGCGTCGTGCTGCCCGAGCTGGACCTCGGCGGCGGGCAGGGCATCGCGTACACCTCGGCCGACGACCCGATGCCGGTCGAGCAGCACGCCGCGGAGCTGCGCGAGATCGTCCGGCGCGAGTGCGCGGCCGCCGGACTGCCCGAGCCGCGGCTCGCCGTCGAGCCCGGCCGCGCCGTCGCCGGCCCGACGACCGTCACGCTGTACGAGGTGGGCACGGTCAAGGACCTGCCGGGCGTGCGGACGTACGTGAGCGTCGACGGCGGCATGAGCGACAACCCGCGCACCGCGCTGTACGACGCGCGCTACACCGCGGCGCTCGCGTCCCGCGCGCCGGAGGCGCCGTTCCGCACCGTGACGATCTGCGGCAAGCACTGCGAGAGCGGCGACGTCGTCGTGCGCGAGGTGCCGATGCCCGTCGACCTGGCGCCGGGCGACCTCGTGGCCGTGCCGGCGAGCGGCGCCTACCACCGGTCGATGGCGAGCAACTACAACTCCGTCGGGCGGCCGCCGGTCGTGGCGGTGCGGAACGGGCGCAGCCGGGTGGTGGTCCGTCGCGAGACCGAGGCCGACCTGCTCGCGCTGGACGTCGGATGAGCGGGGGACAGGGCATGAGCGGGTCGGCGGCGACCGGGAAAGGGGCGCTCGGGACAGGGGCGCTCGGGACAGGGGCGCTCGGGACAGGGGCGCTCGGGACAGGGGCGCTCGGGACAGGGGCGCTCGGGACAGGGGCGCTCGGGACAGGGGCGGCCGGGACAGGGGCGGCCGGGCCGGCGCTGGCAGGGGCGGAGCGGCGGCTGCAGCGGCAGTTCCTGCTCGCGCTCGGCGGCGTGCTGGTGGTGCTCGGGATCGTCGCCGCGGAGCTCGGTGGACCGGTCGCGCTCGGCGCGTACCTCCTCGTCGTCGCGGCGCTCGTCGCGCTCGGCGTGCGCCGCGCCCGCGCCGTGGCCGCCCGCCGGACGGACCGGCCCGAGGGCCGGACCTGCAGCTGCTGCACCAGCACCGTGTACGACCCCGTGGAGATCCGGTGACCCGAGGAGCCCGGCATGGCTGAGGCGGTCGCGGAGCGGTCCGCGCCGCTGCGCGTCGCGCTGCTCGGCTGCGGCACGGTCGGCAGCGAGGTCGTCCGGCTGCTCACCGGCAACGCCGACGACCTGGCCGCCCGCGTGGGCGCGCCGCTGGAGATCGCCGGCATCGCCGTGCGCAGGCCGGGCCGGGTCCGCGACCTGCCGGTGCCGGCCGACCTGTTCACCACCGACGCCGAGGGGCTGGTGGCGCGTGACGACGTCGACCTCGTCGTCGAGGTCGTCGGCGGCATCGAGCCGGCCCGCGCCCTGCTGCTGAGCGCGCTGCGCGCGGGCAAGAGCGTCGTGACCGCCAACAAGGCGCTGCTCGCCGAGGACGGCGCGGCGCTCCACGACGCGGCGGCCGAGGGCGGTGCGGACCTCTACTACGAGGCGAGCGTCGCCGGCGCGATCCCGCTGCTGCGGCCACTGCGCGAGTCGCTGGCCGGCGACGACGTGCGGCGGGTGCTCGGCATCGTCAACGGCACGACCAACTTCGTCCTCACCCGCATGGACGAGACGGGAGCCGGCTTCGCGGAGGCGCTCGACGAGGCGACCGCCCTGGGCTACGCCGAGGCGGACCCGACCGCGGACGTCGAGGGCTTCGACGCGGCGGCCAAGGCCGCGATCCTCGCCGGGCTGGCGTTCCACACCCGCGTCACCGCCGCCGACGTCCACCGCGAGGGCATCACCGAGGTCACCGCGGCCGACGTCGCGAGCGCCACGGCCATGGGCTGCGTGGTCAAGCTCCTCGCCGTCGCCGAGCGGGAGGGCGACTCGGTGGGGGTGCGCGTGCACCCGGCCATGATCCCGCGCTCCCACCCGCTCGCCAGCGTGCGCGAGGCGTACAACGCCGTCTTCGTCGAGGCGGTGTCCGCCGGGCAGCTCATGTTCTACGGGCAGGGCGCGGGCGGTGGTCCGACGGCGAGCGCCGTGCTGGGCGACCTGGTCGCCGTGGCGCGCAACGCGCTGGCGGGCGCCCGGGGGCCGGGGTCGTCGGCGTACGCCGACCTGCGGCTGCGCCCGATGGGCGAGACCGTCACCCGGTACCACGTCAGCCTGGACGTGGCCGACAAGGCCGGCGTGCTGAGCGCGGTGGCCGGAGCGTTCGCCCGCCACGACGTGTCGCTGCGCACCGTGCGCCAGGAGGGCCACGGCAGCGACGCGAGCCTCGTGGTCGTGACCCACACCGCGACCGACGCGGACCTGCAGGCCACCGTGGCCGACCTGCGCGACCTCGACGTCGTGCGCGCCGTCACCTCGGTCATGCGCGTGGAAGCGCAGTAGAGGAGGAGGGGCAGTGACGACCCTGACCGCGTCCCCCGCCCGCGCCGGCTGGCGCGGGCTCATCGAGGAGTACCGCGACCGGCTGCCGGTCACGGCGGACTCGCCGGTCGTCACGCTGCTGGAGGGCGGTACGCCGCTCGTGCCGGCGCCGCGGCTGTCCGAGCGCACCGGCGCGCAGGTCTGGCTCAAGGTCGAGGGGGCGAACCCCACCGGGTCCTTCAAGGACCGCGGCATGACGATGGCGATCAGCAAGGCGGTCGAGGCGGGCAGCCAGGCGGTCATCTGCGCGAGCACCGGCAACACGAGCGCGAGCGCGGCGGCCTACGCGGCCCGCGCGGGCCTCACCTGCGCCGTCCTCGTGCCGGACGGCAAGATCGCGCTGGGAAAGCTGGCGCAGGCGCTCGTGCACGGCGCGCGACTGCTGCACGTGCGCGGCAACTTCGACGACTGCCTCACGCTGTGCCGCGACCTCTCGCGGGCCTACCCCGTGACCCTCGTGAACTCCGTCAACCCCGACCGCATCGAGGGCCAGAAGACCGCTGCGTTCGAGATCTGCGACGTCCTCGGCGACGCGCCCGACGTGCACTGCCTGCCCGTCGGCAACGCCGGCAACATCACGGCGTACTGGAAGGGCTACGCGGAGTACGCCGCGGACGGCGTGACCACGCGTCGCCCCCGGATGCTCGGCTTCCAGGCCGCCGGGGCCGCGCCCATCGTGGCCGGCGTGCGCGTGCCGGCGCCGCAGACCATCGCCACGGCGATCCGGATCGGCAACCCGGCGTCGTGGCAGCAGGCGCTCGCGGCCCGCGACGAGTCGGGCGGCGACATCCAGGCCGTCACGGACCGGCAGATCCTCGCCGCGTACCGCTTCATCGCGCAGCAGGAGGCGGTCTTCGTGGAGCCCGCCTCCGCGGCCAGCGTGGCCGGGCTGCTGCAGGCGGCGGAGCAGGGCCTGGTGCCGGAGGGCGCCCGGGTCGTCTGCACCGTCACGGGGAACGGCCTCAAGGACACCGAGTGGGCCATCGCGGGCGCGCCGAAGCCGGTCACGGTCGACGCCTCGGCGGAGGCCGCCGCCAGCGCGCTCGGCCTGGCCTGACGGCC
>JALYNK010000049.1 GCA_030773235.1 Actinomycetota bacterium
CCCTGTGTCGAACAACGCCCACAGCCCGGCCGACGACATCGTCTACGACCTCGTCTCCGTGCAGTACCACGCCCTGCAGGCCGCCACGACCTACGGGAAGTACATCGAGGACGCTCAGGGCCACGAGGACGTGGCGCAGTTCTTCCAGCAGTGCCAGCAGCAGGACGCCGAGCGGGCGCAGAAGTGCCACCAGCTGCTCGGTCAGCTCACGTCCGGCGGCGGGCTCTCGGCCTCCTGAGCCCCGGGTCCGGCAGGGCGCGGCGCTCGGCCCAGTTCCGCGCCCCGCCGTAGACTCGAACAGGTGAGCGAGACGCTGTACGGCTCCGCGCTGTCGTACGACGACCTCGGGCCGGCCGTGCTGGCGCCGCCCCGTCCCGACCCCGAGCGGCTGCTCGCCGGGCTCAACCCGCAGCAGCGCGAGGCCGTGCTGCACAGCGGCTCGCCGCTGCTCATCGTCGCGGGCGCGGGCTCCGGCAAGACGAAGGCGCTCACCACCCGCATCGCCTGGCTGCTCGCCGCCCGCGACGTGCAGCCGGGGCAGGTGCTCGCGATCACGTTCACCAACAAGGCCGCCGGCGAGATGCGCGAGCGCGTCGCCGCGCTCGTCGGCCCGCGCGCCCGGGCCATGTGGGTCTCGACGTTCCACTCCGCCTGCGTGCGGATCCTGCGCGCCGAGGCCGCGAAGCTCGGGTTCACGCCGAGCTTCTCGATCTACGACGCGGCCGACTCGCAGCGCCTCGTGCAGCTGGTCTGCCGCGACCTCGACCTCGACCCCAAGCGCCTGCCGGCGCGCACGGTGAGCAACCGGGTCAGCGACCTGAAGAACGAGCTCGTCGACTGGGAGACGGCGCGCGCGCAGGCCGACAACGAGGTCGAGCGGTCGATCGCCGACGCGTACGCCGCGTACCAGTCGCGGTTGCGGCAGGCCAACGCGCTCGACTTCGACGACCTGATCATGTCGACCGTCGACCTGCTGCAGGCGTTCCCGGACGTCGCCGAGCACTACCGGCGGCGGTTCCGGCACGTCCTCGTGGACGAGTACCAGGACACCAACCACGCGCAGTACGTCCTCGTCCGCGAGCTCGCCGGCTCGTCGGTGGGGCGCGAGCGAGGGGCGGCGGCGACCGGCGTCCCGACCGCGGAGCTGTGCGTCGTCGGTGACGCCGACCAGTCGATCTACGCGTTCCGCGGCGCGGACATCCGCAACATCCTCGCGTTCGAGGAGGACTTCCCGGACGCCCGCGTGGTGCTGCTGGAGCAGAACTACCGGTCGACCCAGACGATCCTGTCGGCGGCGAACGCCGTGATCGCCCGCAACGGGGGCCGCAAGGACAAGCGGCTGTGGACCGACGCCGGCGACGGCGAGCGGATCATCGGCTACGTCGCCGACGACGAGCACGACGAGGCGGCGTTCGTCGCGGCCGAGGTCGACCGGCTCAGCGACGAGTGCGATATCTCGTACGGGCAGGTGGCGGTCTTCTACCGGACCAACGCGCAGTCGCGGGTGTTCGAGGAGGTGTTCGTCCGCGTCGGGCTGCCGTACCGGGTGGTCGGCGGGGTGCGCTTCTACGAGCGCAAGGAGGTGCGCGACGCGCTCGCGTACCTGCGCGCGCTCGTGAACCCGGCCGACACGATCAGCGTGCGCCGCATCCTCAACACCCCGCGCCGCGGGATCGGCGACCGGGCGGAGGCGTGCCTGGCCGACTTCGCCTCCCGCGAGCGGATCACTTTCGCGGCGGCGCTCGACCGCTGCAGCGAGGTCGGCACGCTCGCGACCCGCTCCGCCAACGCCGTGCGGGAGTTCGCCGGCCTGATGGACGAGCTGCGGGCGCTCGTCGCCGGCGGGATGCCCCCGGCCGAGGTGCTCGAGGCGGTGCTCGACCGCACCGGCTACTACGCCGAGCTCGACGAGTCGCTCGACCCGCAGGACGGCACGCGCAAGGAGAACCTCGACGAGCTCGTCGGGGTGGCGCGGGAGTTCAGCGAGCGGGTGCCCGACGGGGGTGTCGCGGAGTTCCTCGAGCAGGTGAGCCTCGTCGCCGACACCGACCAGATCCCGGACGCCGACGGGTCCGGCGGCGTCGTCACGCTCATGACGCTGCACGCCGCCAAGGGGCTCGAGTACCCCGTCGTCTTCCTCACCGGGCTCGAGGACGGCGTCTTCCCGCACCTGCGCACGCTCGGCGACCCGCGCGAGCTCGCCGAGGAGCGCCGCCTGGCGTACGTGGGCATCACCCGCGCCCGCGAGCGGCTGTATGTCTCGCGCTCGCACGTGCGCAGCGCGTGGGGGACGACGTCGTACAACCCGCCGTCGCGCTTCCTCGACGAGATCCCGCCGGCGCTCGTCGAGTGGCGGCGCGCGGAGTCGTCGGTCGCGTCGACCCCGGCGACGACGTCGGTGGCGAACCGCCTCGTCGGCACGCCACGCGGCCGCACCGCCGGGCCCGGGCTGCGCGCGGTCCCGGCGCTGGAGGCCGGCGACCGGGTCAGCCACGACACGTTCGGCCTCGGCACCGTCACCGCCACGCGCGGCGCCGGCGACTCGGCGCAGGCTGAGGTCGACTTCGGCGCGGGCACCGGCCGCAAGTGGCTGCTGCTGCGCTACGCCCCGCTCGAGAAGCTCTAGAACCAGCCCCGGCGGCTGCCCAGCTGGCGCACCGCACCGTCGAGCAACGGCACCAGCCGCCGCGGGTCGGTGTCGGTGTGCCCGATGCGGAATCGCGTCAGGGAGTCGTAGCCGGACGTCAGCAGGCCGCCGCGGCGGTCGCCCTCCAGCACGACGTCGACCCCGGCCGGGTCGACGAGAAAGGTGACCTCGAGCTCGTTGAGCCGCCCTCGGTGCGAGGGGCCGGGGACGAACTCGAACTCCTGGTAGAAGGGCAGATCGCTGCCGGCGATCCGCCCGTGCTCGACGTCGGCGCGGACGAACCGGAAGCCCATCTGGTCCAGCGCGGCGAGCACCGCGTTCTGCACCGGGAGCGGGTGCACCTCGACCGCGTCGAGGTCGCCCGGGTCGACGGAGCCCGCGATCTCGACCGTGGTCCGGACGCCCACCCGCACACCGCGCAGCGCCCAGCCCCCCACGTTGGTCACCGGGCACTGGGCCGGCAGCCGCAGCGAGAAGGGCAGGTCGCGGACGTCGCCGGGCTGCAGCGAGAACGGCGCGGGCGCGACCTGCGCCTCGCCGAACGTCACGTCGCCGCGGAACTCCGCGTCGCCGCTCTCCACCTCGACCGTAGTCTGCAGGGCGAGCCGCACGCCCGACACGTCCTGGGCGACCTTGCCGCCGACGAGGTGCACCCGTCCGCTCACCGTGCCGCCGGGCTGCGTGTACGGCGAGGCGAGCTGCGTGTCGACCGTCGCCGCGCCCGCGCCGAGCCGGGCCAGCAGGTTCCGTACCGCCACGTCGTCCTCCTGCTCGTCGGGCTCGCCAGCCTGCCGCACCCGCGCCGCGGCCACCGACGGTCGGCGCCGCGTCGGGGTCAGGCCGAGCGGGGAGCGGCCCGGCCGCTCAGCGGCGTGCCGTCCTCGTCGAGGTGGGCGAGCAGCTGAGCGATCTCGTGCACGACCTTGCCGTCGATCGGCAGCGAGGTGTGCCCGACCCCGCGGCGCAGGACGTTGTGCGCCCGGAGGTCGGGGTGCTGCACCTGCGCGGCCGTCTTCGGGTAGATGAGCTGGTCGAGATCGCTCCAGTACGCGACGAACCGCGTTCGGCAGCCGGGCGCGGGCTGCGCCAGCTCGGCGAGCAGCTCCGACCCCGGGCGCAGCTGGCGGGCGAGCCGGGTCGGCAGCAGGTGCGCGGCGGCGGTGCCGCGGTGCGGCGAGCCGAGGGTGCAGAGCGTGTGGACCCGCGCGTCGCCGCCGCACCGCTGCACGTACCACCGGGCGACGAGGCCGCCGAGCGAGTGCCCGACGACGTGCACGCGCTCGTAGCCGGTCTCGGCGCAGGTGCGCTCGACCAGCTCCTCGAGACGGGCGGCGGCGGACTGGACGTCGGCGGTGAGGGGGCTGTAGTTGAGCGTGATCACGCGGGCGAAGCCGCGACGCACCAGCGCCCGGCGCAGCAGCGTGAACACCGAGCGGTTGTCGGCGATCCCGTGCACGAGCACGATCGGCGTGCCGGCGGCGACGACGTCGCGGGACAGCAGACCGCGCTGCACCGGCGGCAGCGGGTCGAGCGTGAACTGCTGCACCTGCTCGCGGGTGCAGGGGGTCGCCTTCTCCGCCGCCACGCCCAACGGGTAGAGCGCGACGTGCGCGGCGATCCAGGCCAGCTCCGTCGCGCTGCCGCGCAGCGCCGTCGCCGTGCACGCTCCGCTCACGCCCCGGTACGTCGCGCGGGTCAGGCGGGTCAGGGCCGACCGCGGGTCCAGCATCCGCCCCCTCCTCACGTTCCGGGCGTACCGGACATGGTGCCCCGGCCGGGCCCGCCCGCGGCGGGGGGGAGGCTCCCGCGCGCCGGCACGACCAGCGCCGCTCGCCCGCCGCTCCCCGCGGGGCCGCCTGCTGAGGGCGGCACGCCGGGTCGTGCCGCGTACTCTCCCAGCGCACGTCCCGCGCGCGCCGTCGGCAGGAGGACCCGTGACCAGCGCCGCCCCGACCGGCCGCATCCGCGTGGTCGTCGCCAAGCCCGGCCTCGACGGGCACGACCGCGGCGCGAAGGTGGTCGCCCGTGCGCTGCGCGACGCCGGCATGGAGGTCGTCTACACCGGCCTGCACCAGACGCCCGAGCAGATCGTCGAGACGGCGATCCAGGAGGACGCGGACTGCATCGGGCTGTCGGTGCTGTCCGGGGCGCACCTCACCCTGTTCCGCCGGGTCGTCGAGCTGCTGCGCGAGCGCGGCGCCGACGACGTCGTGGTGTTCGGCGGTGGGATCATCCCGCAGGACGACATCGCCGAGCTGCGCGCGCTCGGCGTCGCCGAGGTCTTCACGCCGGGCGCCACCACGCAGTCGATCGTGGACTGGGTGCGGGCCAACGTCGGCGAGGCCGCACCCGCCTGACCGGACCCGCCTGACCGGACCCACCTGACCGGACCCGGAGGGCCGTTCCCGGCCGCCCGTCGCGGCTCGCTAGCCTGCCCGCGACGGCTGCCCCGACGGCGAACGGACCTCAGCGTGGACCTCATGGAGTACCAGGCGAAGGAGCTCTTCGCCCGGCACGGCGTACCCGTGCTGGCCGGTGAGACGGTCGACTCACCCGAGGCGGCGCGCGCGGTCGCCGAGCGCATCGGCAAGCCGGTGGTCGTCAAGGCGCAGGTCAAGACCGGCGGCCGCGGCAAGGCGGGCGGCGTCAAGCTGGCGCCGACGCCCGACGACGCCGAGGCCCGCGCGCGCGACATCCTCGGTCTCGACATCAAGGGCCACGTCGTCCGCAAGGTTCTCGTCACCGAGGCCAGCGACATCGACACCGAGTACTACGTGTCGTTCCTGCTCGACCGCGCCAACCGCAGCTACCTGGCCATGGCCAGCGCCGAGGGCGGCATGGACATCGAGCAGCTCGCCGTCGAGCGGCCCGACGCGCTCGCCAGGGTGCCGGTCAGCGCGCTGCAGGGCGTGTCGGAGGACAAGGCGCGCGAGATCGTCGAGGCGGCGCGGATCCCGGCCGACGTCGCCGACGAGGTCGCGCGGATCCTCGTCCAGCTCTGGGACACGTTCACCGGCGAGGAGGCCACGCTCGTCGAGGTCAACCCCCTGGTGAAGACCCCGGACGGCCGGGTCGTGGCGCTCGACGGCAAGGTCACGCTCGACGACAGCGCCGACTTCCGGCACCAGGACGTGTTCGAGCAGTACGCCGACCCGGTGCCCGAGGACGACCTCGAGGGCCGCGCGAAGAAGCGCGGGCTCAACTACGTCAAGCTCGACGGCCAGGTCGGCATCATCGGCAACGGAGCCGGGCTCGTCATGAGCACGCTCGACGTCGTGGCGTACGCCGGCGAGAAGCACGGCGGAGTCAAGCCCGCGAACTTCCTGGACATCGGCGGCGGCGCGTCCGCGCAGGTCATGGCGGACGGACTCGAGATCATCCTGTCCGACCCGGACGTGCGGTCGGTGTTCGTCAACGTGTTCGGCGGGATCACCGCCTGCGACGCGGTCGCCAACGGCATCGTGCAGGCGCTGGGGATGCTCGGCGACACCGCGAGCAAGCCGCTGGTCGTGCGGCTGGACGGCAACAACGTCGAGGAGGGCCGCCGGATCCTGGCGGAGGCGGCGCACCCCCTGGTGACGCTGGTGGACACGATGGACGGCGCCGCCGACGAGGCTGCGCGCCGGGCGGACGCGAGCGCGGGAGCGTAGACCTCATGGCGATCTTCCTCACCGAGAACAGCAGAGTCATCGTCCAGGGCATCACCGGGGCGGAGGGCACCAAGCACACGCGGCGGATGGTGGCCTCGGGCACCCAGGTCGTGGGCGGCGTCAACCCGCGCAAGGCCGGCAGCGACGTCGACGGGATCCCGGTCTTCGCGACCGTCGCCGACGCCATGGCCGAGACCGGGGCGGACGTCACCGTCGTCTTCGTGCCGCCGGCGTTCGCCAGGGCCGCGGTGGTGGAGGCGATCGACGCCGGGATCGGGCTCGCCGTGGTCATCACCGAGGGCATCCCGGTCCAGGACTCCGCCGCGTTCTGGCAGCACTCCCAGGACTCCGGAGGGCGCACTCGCATCATCGGGCCGAACTGCCCCGGCCTGATCAGCCCCGGCAAGAGCAACGCCGGCATCATCCCGGCGAGCATCACCGAGGCCGGCCGCATCGGTCTGGTCAGCAAGAGCGGCACGCTGACCTACCAGATGATGTACGAGCTGCGCGAGTACGGGATGTCCACCGCGATCGGCATCGGTGGCGACCCGGTGATCGGCACCACGCACATCGACGCGCTGCAGGGCTTCCAGGACGACCCGGAGACCGACGCGATCGTCATGATCGGTGAGATCGGCGGGGACGCGGAGGAGCGGGCGGCCGCGTACATCAAGGACAACGTCACCAAGCCGGTCGTCGGCTACATCGCGGGCTTCACCGCGCCCGAGGGCAAGACGATGGGCCACGCGGGCGCCATCGTGTCGGGCTCGTCGGGCACCGCACAGGCGAAGCAGGAGGCTCTCGAGGCCGCCGGCGTGCAGGTCGGGAAGACTCCATCGGCGACCGCCGAGCTCATGCGCTCGATCATGAAGGGGCTCTAGCCGCTCGCCGACCGGGCGGCGCGGACTCCCGCGACCGCCCGGCCCTGGGCCGGCACCCGTGCAACCGCGGGTGCCGCCCGGGCGTCTCCAGGTCAGCCGGTTCCGCCGGCCCCGACCGAGGAGGCTCCCGTGCTCCGCTCCCGCCGCAGCGCTCCCACCGTCCTGCTCGCCGCCGCGCTCGGTGCCGGGCTGGCGTCCGCCCCTGCCGCCTCCGCGGCGCCGCCCCCGCCGGACGCGACGCTGCTCGACAACGTCTGCGTGCTCGCCGACGGCCGGTCGGTGTCTCTCAGCGTCCCGACCGGCTCGGTCGCGTTCGTGCTGGACGACGGCCGGACGACGGGCGAGAAGGTGCTCTTCGTCGGCATCGACTCGGCCGCGTACGCGGACGACGGCAGCCTGCTGTGGGAGCGCTCCCGGGCGTACGGCGAGCGCGCCGGGCAGGGCGAGGCTTTCTCGTGCTTCGGCCGCTACTCGATCGAGCCGGGCGTGACGGCGTTCTTCGACGCCCGGGCGGTCCGGCTGCCGTAGCCCCGCGCCTGTCCGGCGTGCCGCGACCGACCCCTCGGGCGGTCGCGGCAGCATGGGCGGCGATGCCTGCGACCTCCCCGACCTCGACCCCGCCAGCCGCGAACGCTCCTGGTCCGCCGTCCCCGCGCCGCGGCGCTCTGCTGCGGACCGGCTTCGCCGCCGCGAGCTGGGTCGCGCTCGTCGGGCTCGCCGCCGTGACGCTGCCCGTGCTGCTGCTCTGGGCCGTGGACGACCGTTCCACGGCCGGCTTCGCGGAGGCGCTGCGGACCGCCGTCGCGCTGTGGCTTCTCGGGCACGGTGCTGCCCTGCAGAGCGCCGGAGGGCAGCTCGGCCTGGTGCCGCTCGGGCTCGCCGTCGTCCCGCTGGTGCTCCTGGTGCGCGCGGGGCGTCACGTCGCCGGACGGGTGCCGGCGGCGTCGCGGCTGGACGCGCTGCGCGTCGTCGCCGGACTCGGTCTGCCGTACGCGCTCGTCGTGACGGTCGTGTCCGGCCTCGCCCGCTCCGCCGCCCTCCGCCCGTCGCCGCTCGGCGGGGCACTGGGCGCGCTCGCGCTCGCGGCCCTGGCC
>JALYNK010000050.1 GCA_030773235.1 Actinomycetota bacterium
CCGGCGATCACACGAACGCCCGGCCGGGGTGCACACGGCGGGACGCCGGGCGTCCGGCGGCCCTACCCTCGCGGCGCCGACGGGGCGAGGAGGTGCCGGACGTGCGCCTGAGCTCCTCGTGCGACCCGCGCAGCGCGGCGCACGCCCGCAACGCCGAGGCCCAACGGTCGCTCGCTGCCGACCTGCGGAGGCGGCTGGAGACGGCCGCGCTCGGCGGCCCGCCGGCCGCGCGGGAGCGGCACACCGCCCGCGGCAAGCTGCTGCCCCGCGAGCGGGTCGACCGGCTGCTGGACCCCGGCAGCCCGTTCCTCGAGCTGTCGCCGCTCGCCGCCGACGGGCTCTACGACGGGCAGGTCCCCGGCGCGGGCCTCATCACCGGCGTCGGGCGGGTGTCCGGCCGGGAGTGCGTCGTCGTCGCCAACGACGCCACCGTCAAGGGCGGCACGTACTTCCCGATGACGGTGAAGAAGCACCTCCGCGCGCAGGAGGTGGCACTGCACAACCGGCTGCCGTGCCTGTACCTCGTCGACTCCGGCGGTGCGTACCTGCCGCAGCAGGACGAGGTCTTCCCCGACCGCGAGCACTTCGGCCGCATCTTCTACAACCAGGCGACGATGAGCGCGCGCGGCATCCCGCAGCTCGCCGCGGTGCTCGGGTCGTGCACGGCGGGCGGCGCGTACGTCCCCGCGATGGCCGACGAGGCGGTCATCGTCCGCGACCAGGGCACGATCTTCCTCGGCGGCCCGCCGCTGGTCAGGGCCGCGACCGGCGAGGTGGTGACCGCGGAGGAGCTCGGCGGCGGGCTGCTGCACAGCCGCACCTCCGGGGTCACCGACCACCTCGCCGACGACGACGACGAAGCGCTCGACGTCCTGCGCGGCATCGTCGCCGGGCTCGGCCCCCGCGCGCCTCGGGCCTGGGACGTCGCCGAGCCGGAGGAGCCGGCCGTCGACCCGAACGAGCTCTACGGGGTGGTGCCGGTCGACCCGCGCACGCCGTACGACGTCCGCGAGGTGATCGCGCGGCTCGTCGACGGCAGCCGGTTCCGCGAGTTCAAGGCGGAGTACGGCGGCACACTCGTCACCGGGTTCGCGCACCTGCACGGGCATCCGGTCGGGATCGTCGCCAACTCCGGCGTGCTGTTCAGCGAGTCGGCGCTGAAGGGCGCGCACTTCGTGGAGCTGTGCGACGCGCGCAGCATCCCGCTGCTGTTCCTGCAGAACATCTCCGGCTTCATGGTCGGCCGGGAGTACGAGGCCGGCGGCATCGCCAAGCACGGCGCCAAGATGGTCACCGCGGTCGCCTGCGCGCGGGTGCCCAAGCTGACCGTCGTGATCGGCGGCTCGTTCGGCGCCGGCAACTACTCGATGTGCGGCCGGGCGTACTCGCCGCGCTTCCTCTGGATGTGGCCGGGCGCCCGCATCTCCGTGATGGGCGGCGAGCAGGCCGCCAGGGTCCTCGCCACCGTGCGGCGCGACGCGCTCACCGTCGCCGGAGGCGGCCCCGACGGCCCAGCGGAGTGGCCGGCCGAGGACGAGGAGGCGTTCCGCCAGTCCGTCCGGGAGCAGTACGACCGGCAGGGCAGTCCCTACTACGCGACCGCCCGCCTGTGGGACGACGGCGTGATCGACCCGCTCGACACCCGCACCGCGCTCGGGCTCGCGCTGTCGGCCTGCGCCAACGCGCCGCTCGAGCCCGTGTCGTACGGCGTCTTCCGGATGTGACGGGCGTGTTCGACACGGTGCTGATCGCCAACCGCGGCGAGATCGCGGTCCGGATCGTGCGCACCCTGCGCCGGCTCGGGGTCCGGTCCGTCACGGTGCACTCCGACGCGGACGCCGGCGCGCGGCACGTCCGGGAGGCCGACGTCGCCGTCCGGCTCGGGCCGGCTCCGGCGCGGGAGAGCTACCTGTCGGTCGAGCGGTTGCTCGCCGCCGCCGCGCAGACCGGCGCGCAGGCCGTGCACCCCGGCTACGGGTTCCTCAGCGAGAACGCCGGCTTCGCCCGCGCCTGCGCCGACGCCGGGCTGGTGTTCGTCGGCCCGCCGCCGGCGGCGGTCGAGGCGATGGGCGACAAGATCCGCGCCCGGGGGCTGATGCGGGCCGCCGGCGTCCCGGTGGTGCCCGGCTGCGACGAGCCGGGGCTGTCCGACGTCGAGCTGCTCGCCGCCGCGCCCGGCGTCGGGTTCCCGCTGCTCGTCAAGCCGTCCGCGGGCGGCGGCGGGAAGGGGATGCACCAGGTCGACGACCCCGCCGACCTGCCCGCCGCGCTGGCGCGAGCCCGCCGGCAGGCGGCGGCGGGCTTCGGCGACGACACGCTGTTCCTCGAGCGGTTCGTGCCGCGCCCCCGCCACGTCGAGGTGCAGGTGCTCGCCGACGCGCACGGGACCGTGCTGCACCTCGGTGAGCGCGAGTGCAGCCTGCAGCGCCGCCACCAGAAGGTCGTCGAGGAGGCTCCGTCGCCGCTGCTCGTGCCGCACCTGCGCGAGCGGTACGGCGCGATCGCCGTCGAGGCGGCCCGCGCGGTCGCGTACAGCGGCGCCGGCACGGTCGAGTTCATCGTGAGCGGCGACGAACCGGACGAGCCGATGTTCCTGGAGATGAACACCCGGCTGCAGGTCGAGCACCCGGTCACCGAGCTGGTCACCGGACTGGACCTCGTGGAGCAGCAGCTGCGGGTCGCCGCGGGGGAGCGGCTCGCGCTCCGGCAGGCTGACGTGCGGGTGCGCGGGCACGCGGTCGAGGCGCGGGTGTACGCCGAGGACCCGGCCCGGGGCTTCCTGCCCACCGGCGGGCGGGTCGTGCTCCTGCGCGACCCCGCGGGCGACGGCGTCCGGGTCGACAGCGGGCTGGTCGCAGGCGAGGCGGTCGCGACGACGTACGACCCGATGCTCGCCAAGGTGATCGCCTGGGGGCCGGACCGGGCCACCGCGCTCGCCCGGCTGGACCGCGCGCTCGCCGGGACCGTGGTGCTCGGCGTCGGGACGAACACCGCCTACCTGCGCCGGCTGCTCGCGCACCCCGACGTCCGCGCCGGGCGGCTCGACACCGGTCTGGTCGAGCGGTCGCTGGACGCGCTGGTGGGCGGCGAGGTGCCGGTCACGGCGCTGGCGGCGTTCGCGCTGTCGCAGCGCGAGGGGCTGCGCACCGGCAGCGACCCGTGGGAGCAGCCGACCGGATGGCGGCTGGGCCGCGCGCCGGCACCGCTGCGCTGGGACCTCGACGCCAGTGGCGAGCGCCGCAGCCTGCGGCTGGCCGGCGACCGGCTGGAGTGGGCCGATGACCAGCACCGCGTCAGCGCCGCCACGCTCCCCGACGGGCTGCTCGTCACCGTCGACGGCCGGACGACGACGGCGCTCGTCGCGCGGGACGGCGGGACGACGTGGGTGCACGTCGACGGCGGCACGTACGCCCTCGCGCCGCTGCCGCCGGTCCGGCGCGGAGCTGGTCCCGGTGCCGCGGACGGGACCGTCCGCAGCCCGATGCCCGGCACCGTGCTGGCGGTGCACGTCGCCGAGGGGGAGGCTGTTCAGGCCGGTACGCCGCTGCTGGTAGTGGAGGCGATGAAGATGGAGCACGCGCTGACCGCCCCCGCGGCCGGGACCGTGGAGCTGCGCGTGCGCGCCGGCGAGCAGGTGGCAGTGGGCCAGGAGCTCGCGGTCGTCCGCCCGGAGGCGTGAGGTGCTTGACCACCGGCTGACCGAGGAGCAGCTCGCGCTGCGCACGACGGTCGAGGAGTTCGCCCGCGAGGTCCTCGCGCCGGTGAGCTACGCGCACGACCGCGACAAGACGTTCCCGTACGAGGTCGTCGCCGGGATGGCGGAGATGGGGCTGTTCGGCCTGCCGTTCCCGGAGGAGCACGGCGGGATGGGCGGCGACCTGTTCGCGCTGTGCCTCGCGGTCGAGGAGCTCGCCCGCGTCGACCAGAGCGTCGCGATCACGCTCGAGGCGGCGGTGTCGCTCGGCGCGATGCCCGTCTACCGGTTCGGCAACGAGGAGCAGCAGCGGAAGTGGCTGCCGCTGCTGTGCTCCGGGCGGGCGCTCGGCGCGTTCGGGCTCACCGAGCCCGGCGCGGGCAGCGACGCCGGCGGCACGCGGACCACCGCGCGGCTCGTCGACGGCGAGTGGGTGGTCAACGGCAGCAAGGCGTTCATCACCAACAGCGGCACGTCGCTCACCCGCCTGGTGACGGTCACGGCGCTCACCGGACCGGGTGAGATCAGCACGGTTCTCGTGCCGGTGCCGACGCCGGGGCTCACCGTCGAGCCGGCGTACGACAAGGTCGGCTGGCACGCCAGCGACACGCACCCGCTGACGTTCGCGGACGTCCGGGTGCCGGAGGCGAACCTCCTCGGCGAGCGCGGGCGGGGCTACGCGAACTTCCTGTCGACGCTCGACGAGGGCCGCATCGCGATCGCCGCGCTGTCGGTCGGGGCGGCGCAGGGGTGCGTCGACGCGAGCGTGACGTATGCGCGGCAGCGCGAGGCGTTCGGCCGGCCGATCGCGGCGAACCAGGCGATCGCCTTCAAGATCGCGCGCATGGAGGCGCGGGTGCACACCGCGCGGACGGCCTACTACGACGCGGCCGCGCGCCTGCTCGCCGGGCTGCCGGTCAAGAAGGAGGCGGCGATCGCCAAGCTCGTCGCCGGCGAGGCGGCGATGGACAACGCCCGCGACGCCACCCAGGTGCACGGTGGGTACGGGTTCATGAACGAGTACGTCGTCGCCCGGCACTACCGCGACAGCAAGGTGCTCGAGGTCGGCGAGGGCACCACCGAGGTGCAACTCATGCTCATCGCCCGCCAGCTGGGGCTGTAGCGCTGTGCCTGACGGGACGCACGGCGAGCCGGCCGCTCCACGTGTCGCACCGGGCGAGGCGGCGGCTGCTCGTCTGCGCGCCGAGGCGGTCGCGGTGCGTGAGGACCCCGAGGACCGGGCCGAGGCCGCCCGGGTGCTGGCGGAGATGGCGGCTCTGCGTCCCGACGTCTGACCGCCCGCGACCACCACGCCGCGGTTCGTCGGCGCGACCCGTACGGGCGCGCCTCAGCCACCCACCGGAGCGCCGGCCGACGGGGCGGGTACGGGCGCCGCACCGCCGATCGTCGACACCGCCGACCGCGGCACGCCGACCTCGATGCCGGCCTCGTCGAACGCCGCCTTGACGCGCTGCCGGAGCTCGCGGGCGACGTCCCACTGCTTGAGCGGGGCGGTCTTGACGACGAGCCGGATGACGAGCCCGTCGTTGCGGATCGCCTCGACGCCCCACACCTCGGGCTCCTCGAGCACCTGCCCCTCGAACTCCGGGTCGTGCCACACGGAGTCGGCGACCTGCTTGACCAGGTCGCGCACCCGCGGCACGTCGCTGTCGAACGCCACCGGGATGTCGAGCAGCGCCCGCGCCCAGCCCTGGCTCTTGTTGCCCACCCGCAGGATCTCGCCGTTGCGGATGTGCCAGACCGTCCCCTCGACGTCGCGCAGCCGGGTCGTACGCAGCCCGACCCCCTCGACGACGCCGTTGGCCTCGCCGGCGTCGATGACGTCGCCGACGCCGTACTGGTCCTCGAGGATCATGAAGATGCCGCTGAGGAAGTCCTTGACGAGGTTCTGCGCGCCGAAGCCGACCGCGACGCCGACGATCCCGGCGGACGCCAGCACCGGTGCGAGGTCGAACCCGAGCTCGCCGAGGATCGTCGTGAACGCGACGACGAAGACCGTGAACGACGCGATGCTGCGCAGCAGCGAGCCGATCGTCCCGGCCCGCTGCGCGGGCCGCTCGGACAGCGCCGGCGTGGTCTCGAGCACCGCGGCGAGCCCGCCGCGCGGCAGCGGGCGCAGCACGCCGGGCACGCCCTCGACGGCGCCGCGCACGGCCCGGTCGATGAGCCGGTGCAGCAGCGCGCGGATGACCACCGCACCGACGATCACCAGCAGGACGCGGCCGCAGGTGACGACCAGGTCGCCGCCCTGTCCCTGGAGGAACGCCTCCAGGCGGTCGCCGGTCATCCCAGCTCCAGCCCGGTGTGCGCGGCGAGGAACGCCAGCACGTCCGCCGACAGCGCCACCGTCCGCTCGACCGACCGCGCGCCGTGCCCGACGTCGCGCTCGTCGCGCAGCAGCACCGGGCCGCCGCTGCTGGTCGCGTGCTGCAGCGCCGCGCAGAGCTTGCGGGCGTGCAGCGGGTCGACCCGGGTGTCGCCCTCGAAGACGGTGAACAGCACGGCCGGGTACGCCGCCCCCTCGCGCACCGCGTGGTACGGCGAGTACGACAGCAGCCAGCCCAGCTCGACCGGGTCCGCGGCGGTGCCGTACTCGTCGTGCCAGGTGCGGCCGAGACCGAACTGCTCGTACCGGACCATGTCGAGCAGCGGCGCCGAGCAGACCACCGCCGCGTACGCGTCCGGCCGCTGGGTGAGCGCCGCGCCGACCAGCAGCCCGCCGTTGCTACCGCCGTAGATCCCGAGTTGGGCCGAGGTGGTCCAGCCCTCGTCGACGAGCAGGTCGGCGACCGCGGCGAAGTCGTCGAAGACCGACTGCTTGTGCTCGCGCATCCCCGCGCGGTGCCACTCCTCGCCCTCCTCCGCGCCGCCGCGCAGGTTGGCGACGACCCACACGCCGCCCGCCTCGACCCAGGCGAGCGCGCTGGCGGTGTACGCGGGGGTCAGGGAGACGCCGAACCCGCCGTAGCCGTACAGCACGGTCGGCCGCGGCCGGTCGGGCTCGGCGGTCGGCGACAGCACCAGCGCGCGGACGGGCGTCCCGTCGTACGACCGCGCGAGCACCACCTGCTCGTGCACGCGGGGCACCTCGACCCGGCCCGGCGTGTCGGCCCAGAGCTCGACCTCGCCGGTGCGGGCGTCCCACCGGTGCACGCGGGACGGCGTGGTGGCGGCGGTCCAGCCGAACCAGACCTCGCTGCCGCCCTCGCGGCGCCCGGTGAGCGCGGTGACGGTGCCGAGGCCGGGCAGCGGGAGCGGCGTCTCGGCGCCGTCGGGCGTGCGGACGGACAGCTCGGAGAGCGCATGCCGGCTGCGCAGCACCACGAGGCGGCCGTCGGCGAGGTGCTCGACGTCCTCGAGGACCGCGGTGGGGTCCTCGGGCACCTCGGTCGTCCAGTCCTGCGGCGCGACCGGGTCGGCGCTGCACAGCCGGCCGCGCGGGGCGTCGCGGTCGGTGAGCAGCCGGAGCCGCCCGTCCGGGGTCCAGTACGGCGAGCACCGCGCGTCGACGCCGACCTGCACCTCGGCGGGCGGCCCGCCGGCGGGCAGGTCGAACAGCCACACGTCGTCGCGGGGGGCCGTGCCGGCGCTGGCGCTGACGGCGAGCCAGCGCCCGTCGCGGGAGACGGTGCAGCCGTAGTAGTTGGTGGGGTCGAGGCCGGCGCCCCAGATCTCCTGGTCCTGCTCGACGGGCGTGCCGACCTCGTGCCGGTAGACCCGCCGGTGGAACTGCTCCTCGCCCGCAGGCACCTGCTCGGGCGCCAGCCGCCGGACGTAGAGGAAGGCGCGGCCGCCCGGCTCCCAGGCGACGGGGGAGTAGCGGCAGCGGTCGATCGGGCCGTCGACCTGCGCGCCGGTGTCGACGTCGAGCACCCGCAGCAGCGACTCCTCCGTGCCGCCGCTGGACAGCTGGTACGCGAGCAGCCGCCCCTCCTCGCTGGGCGACCAGGCGTCGAGGGTCGTCGCGCCGGACGGGTCGACGGCGATCGGGTCGACGAGCACGCGCTCGCTGCCGTCCGGGTCGCGGACGAGCAGCACGCCGTGCTGCTGGTCGGGCTGCCGGCGGACGAAGAAGGCCCGGTCGCCGCGCCAGACCGGCGTGCCGACCGCGCCGGCGGCGAGCAGCTGCGCCAGCCGCTCGCGCAGCCGCTCGCGGCCCGGCAGCGCGTCGAGGTGCTCGCGGCACAGCTGGTCCTGCTCGCGCCGCCACGCCCGGGCCTCCGGCGAGTCTGGGTCTTCCAGCCAGCGGTACGGGTCGGCGACCGCCCGCCCGTGCAGGGTCTCGACCAGGTCCAGTCGAGGCGCGTCGGGGTACATCAGCATCCGGTCGAGGCTAGGGGCGGGAGCAGTGCCAGCGACGCTGCCCGCGCGTGTCTGATCAGACGGCCGGACGGGGTGGCGCCAGGTGACGGCACGCGGCTGGGCGTCGTCGTCGTCGT
>JALYNK010000051.1 GCA_030773235.1 Actinomycetota bacterium
GCCGCCGGCAGGTGCCAGGCGGCGAGCGCGAGCCCGTCCTGCGTGGTCAGGACGACCTCGCGCGCGCCGGGCAGCACCTGCCCGACCGGCGGCACCGGCTCGCGTCCGGGCAGGTAGATCAGAACCCGCTGGAGCGTCCACAGCACACCGGTCAGCACGAGGAGGAGCACTACCAGGCCTGCCACGTCACGCCGCACGCCCCGAGCATCCGACGGACGCGCCCGTCACGCAGGAGCGGTCTGCAGGACGCGGCGCAGGTCCTCGCCGCGGACCGGCTTGAGCAGCACGCCCTCCATGCCCGCCTGCTCGCACCGCTCGCGGTCCTCGTCCGTGGCGCTCGCCGTCAGCGCCAGCAGCCGGGTGCGCCCGGCGGTGCCGGGCAGCGCCCGGATCGCCCGGGCCGCCTCCGGCCCGGACATCCGCGGCATGCGGTTGTCCAGCAGCACGAGGTCGTACGCCCCGGTGCGCACCGCCTCGACGGCCTCGTCCCCGTCGGTCACCGTGACGACGTCGGCGCCCTCGACGGCGAGCAGCGCCTCGGCGACGAGCCGGTTCACCTCGCTGTCGTCCGCGATGAGCACCCGGGGGCGGTGCGGTAGGCGCGGCGCCGGCACCGCCTCGGCGGCCCGTTCCACGACGCCCACGACCTCGGGCAGCTCGACCAGCACCGTGAACGTCGAGCCGCGCCCCGGCTCGCTCTCCACCGTGACGGTGCCGCCCATCCGCTCGACCAGCTGCGCGCTGAGCGCCAGCCCGAGGCCCGTGCCCCCGTGCCGCTCACCCTGCGCTCCCTGCGCGAACGGCTGGAACAGCCCGTCCATCTCGTCCGCGGCGATGCCCGCGCCCGTGTCGCGCACCGTCATCGCGAGCAGGCGGCGCCCGGGTCCCGCCGCCGTCGTCGTGACGGTCACGTCGACGGAGCCGGTGTCGGTGAACTTCACCGCGTTGCCCACGAGGTTCAGCAGCACCTGCCGCAGCCGGGAGGCGTCCCCGACGAGCCGGTCGTCGGCGCCGGGCGCCAGCCGCAGTCGCAGCCCCTTGCGCTCCGCGACCGGCCCGAGCGCGGCGACGACGTCGCCCGCGACCGCGGCGGGCGCGAACGGCTCCGCTGCCAGCACGACGCGCGTCGACTCCGCCTTGGACAGGTCGAGCACGTCGTTGAGCAGCGCGAGGAGCACCTCGCTGGAGCGACGCGCGACGTCGACGTACGAGCGCTGCTGCGGCGTGAGGTCCTGCAGCCCCAGCAGCTCCAGCGTGCCGAGCACACCGTTGAGCGGGGTGCGGATCTCGTGGCTCGCGGCGGCGAGGAAGGCCGACTTGGCGCGGGTGCTCGCGAGCGCCTGGTCGCGCGCTCCGGTGAGCTCGTGGGCGTGCCGCCGCGCCTCGGTCACGTCGGTCATCGCCACGACCGCGCCGAGGAGGCGCCCGGACGCCTCGTGCAGCGCCCGCCCGTCGCAGCGGAGCGTGTGGGCGGGCAGCCCGTCGGGAGCGATGACGATCGTCGCGTCGCGCACCTCGCCGTCCTGCAGCGTGCGCATCAGCGGGATCTCGCGCCGCGTCAGCGGCGTGACGCCGTCCTCGGCGTACAGCGAGTAGCGGCGCGCGTGCAGCTCGGGGTCCATGCGCCGGTCCAGCGGGAGCCCGTGGAGCTCCCGGGTGGCCCGGTTGAACAGCGTCAGCCGGCCGTCCGGGTCGCACGCGACGATGCCGACGTCGATCGTCTCCAGGATCGCCCCGGTGAGCGCGCCCCGGCGCACGGCCTCGTCGCGCAGCGCCTCGACCTCCTCGAGCGCGTCCGCCAGTTGCCGGGCGGCCCGCACCTGCTCGAACAGCGCCACCGCCTGCGCGGCGAGGTCGGTGAGCGCGTCGCGCTGAGCCTGCGCGAGCCGGCCGGGCCGGTCGTCGAACACGCACAGCGTCCCCAGCACCCGGCCGTCGGGCAGCACCAGCGGCGCGGAGGCGTACAGGCGCACCCGGGCGCGTCGGCCGTCGATCCAGGGGTTGCCCGCGAGCGCCGGCTCCTCCCAGGCGTCAGGGAGGTACTGCAGCCGGGGGTCGTACGCCGCGAGCTCGCAAGGCAGGTCGACGACGGGGCCCGGGGCGGCGAAGCCGACCTCGCCCACCATGTGCTGGTAGCACTCGCCCAGCAGGTTGACCACCGCGTGGGGCACGCCGCACACGGTGGCCGCCACCCGGGTGAGGGCGCGCAGCGGCTCGACCGGCGCGGCGCCCGGCAGTCCGTACTCCGCGAGCAGCGCGGCGGCGTCCTGGCGGGAGGGCGCGGCCGAGGGCGGCTCGGCGGACGCCGGGGTCGACACGCCCGAGGTATCGGCAGCACCGTCCCCGGTCCTGAACTCCTCGCCGGGGTCGGCGGGTCGTGTCGCTCTCGTCACCCGATCATGCGGGGCGTTTGCGCAGAGTGGCGGGCGGAACGCTTGCTGGAGCACGCACGACGGTGAGCGGGGGACTCCATGTGCGGTCTGAGCGGCGAGGTCCGCCTGGACGGGGGGGCACCCGACGTCGCCGCGGTGCAGCGGATGAGCGCGACCATGTGTGACCGCGGTCCGGACGGCGGGGGGATTTGGTCCGCGGGCCGTGTGGCCCTCGGCCACCGTCGGCTGAAGATCGTCGACCTCACTGAGCACGCTCAGCAGCCGATGGTCGACCCGCACCTCGGCCTGACCGCCGTCTTCAACGGCATGATCTACAACTACGCCGAGCTGCGCCGCGAGCTCGAGGGCCTCGGTCACCGCTTCTTCTCCACCGGCGACACCGAGGTCGTCCTCAAGGCGTACGCCGAGTGGGGCGAGCGCTTCGTCGACCGGCTGCTCGGCATGTTCGCTGTCGCGATCGTCGAGCGCGACAGCGGCCGCGTCGTCCTCGCTCGCGACCGGCTCGGCGTCAAGCCGCTCTACCTGGCCGAGGTCGAGGGGGCGCTGCGGTTCGCCAGCACGCTGCCCGCGCTGCTGGCCGGCGGCGGCGTCGACACCGGCATCGACCGGGAGGCGCTGCACTGCTACCTCACGTTCCACAGCGTGGTCCCGGCGCCGCGCACCGTGCTGCAGGGCGTCCGCAAGCTGCCGCCCGCGACGGTGCGGGTCCTCGAGCCCGACGGGCGCACCCGCGACGTCCGGTACTGGTCGCCGGCGTACGCGCGCGATCCGGAGCGGGCCGGCTGGTCGGCCGAGGAGTGGGAGGAGGCGGTGCTCGACGCGCTGCGCCTCGCGGTGCGCCGGCGGATGGTCGCCGACGTCGAGGTCGGCGTCCTGCTCTCCGGCGGAGTGGACTCCTCGCTCGTGGTCGGGCTGCTCGCCGAGCAGGGGCAGGCGGGGCTGCGCACGTTCAGCATCGGCTTCGAGGCGGTGGGCGGGCGCGCCGGCGACGAGTTCGCGTACTCCGACCTCGTCGCGGAGCGCTTCGGCACCGACCACACCCGGCTGCTCGTGCCGCCTGACCGCGTGCTGCCTGCGCTGGACCGCGCGGTGCTCGCGATGCACGAGCCGATGGTCAGCCACGACGTCGTGGCCTTCCACCTGCTGTCGCAGGAGGTGTCGCGCCACGTCAAGGTCGTGCAGTCCGGCCAGGGCGCGGACGAGGTCTTCGCGGGCTACCACTGGTACCCGCCGATGCTCGGCACGGACGACCCGGTCGGCACGTACGCCCGCGCCTTCTTCGACCGCGACCACGCCGGCGTGCTCGAGCTGCTGGAGCCGGAGTGGCGCCTCGACCGGGACGTCAGCCGAGCGTTCGTGGCCGAGCACTTCGCGCGGCCCGGCGCGGACACGCCGCTCGACCGCGCGCTGCGGCTCGACACCGAGGTGATGCTCGTCGACGATCCCGTCAAGCGGGTCGACAACACGACGATGGGGTTCGGGCTCGAGGCCCGGGTGCCGTTCCTCGACCACGAGCTCGTCGAGCTGGCCGCGACCTGCCCCCCGGAGCTGAAGCTCGCGCACGGCGGGAAGGGCGTCCTCAAGCAGGCCGCTCGCCGGGTGGTCCCGGCCGAGGTCATCGACCGGCCCAAGGGCTACTTCCCGGTCCCCGCGCTCACCCATCTCGAGGGCGGCTTCCTCGACCGCGTCCGCGACGCGCTCACCGATCCCGCGGCGAAGTCGCGCGGGCTGTTCGCCCCCGCCGCTGTCGAGCGGCTGCTGGCCGCACCCAACGCGGCGCTGACCCCGCTCGGCGGCAACCCGCTCTGGCAGCTCGCGCTGCTGGAGATGTGGTTGCAGGGCCACGGCCTGTGACGGCGGCGGTGGAGCCGCGCGGCGGGAGCGGAGCGCGTCCGTCGCTGTCGACGGCCTGGGAGCTGTCGCCCGACCTGCCGCGCGAGGTCCGGCGGGACGTGGCGCTGGAGTGCGGCTGGGGGCGGCTCGTCTTCGGCCAGACCTTCACCTCGTCCGAGCGGCTCGAGACCGTCCTGCGCGCGGAGGAGCCGGGCCGCCGCGACATCTGCGTCTACCCCCGCGACCCCCACGTGCTGGTCGCCCGCGCGCCGCAGGAGCTGTTCGTCGACCCGTCGCACGCGTACCGGTTGCCGCTCGGCGAGGAGCTGGCGGCGCCGGGGGCGGTGGCCGTCCCGCACGTCCGCCCGGTCCGCGACGCGGGCGACGTCGCGGGCGTCAACGCGGTGTACGCGCGGGCAGGCATGCTGCGCGCCGCTCCGGAGGTCGTCCTCGGCAACGCCGCGACCGACACGTTCACCTACCTGGTCGCGGAGGACGCCGCCGGGCAGGTCGTCGGCACGGTGACCGGCGTCGACCACGTGGCGGCGTTCGGCGACCCGGAGGGCGGCACCAGCCTGTGGTGCCTGGCCGTCGATCCGCAGCAGCCGCTCCCTTCGGTCGGGGAGACGCTCGTCCGGGCTCTCGCGGAGCTGTTCCGGGCCCGGGGCCGCCGGCACCTCGACCTCACGGTGCTGCACGACAACGAGCGGGCGATCCGGCTGTACGAGCGCCTCGGCTTCGCGCGCGTCCCGGTCCTGTGCGTCAAGCGCAAGAACCCGATCAACGAGCCGCTCTTCGTGGGCCCGGCGTCGGAGGAGTACCAGCGGCTCAACCCGTACGCCCGGATCGTCGCCGACGAGGCCCGGCGCCGGGGGATCGGTGTCGAGGTGCTCGACGCCGAGTGGGGCGAGCTGCGGCTGTGGCACGGCGGGCGCAGCATCGTCACCCGCGAGTCGCTGTCGGAGCTCACGAGCGCGGTCGCGATGAGCCGCTGCGATGACAAGCGGGTCACCCGCCGGGTGCTCGAGGCCGCGGGGCTGCGGGTGCCGCGCGGTCGCACCGCGACGGGCGACGAGCAGGACGAGGCTTTCCTCGCCGAGGTCGGCCAGGTCGTCGTCAAGCCCGCCCGCGGAGAGCAGGGCAAGGGCATCACCGTCGGGGTCACGCAGCCCGCGGCCCTGCGCCGGGCCGTGGAGTCCGCCCGGCTGCACGCCCCCGACGTGCTGATCGAGGAGTGCGTCGACGGCGAGGACCTCCGGGTCGTCGTCATCGGTCACGAGGTCGTCGCCGCCGCGGTGCGGCGTCCCGCGACAGTGGTGGGTGACGGCCGTACGCCGCTGGCCCGCCTCATCAGGGCGCAGAGCCGGCGGCGGGAGTCCGCGACGGGCGGTGAGTCGCGGATCCCGATGGACGAGCTGACGGCGGAGACGGTGGCCGCGCAGGGGTTCCGGCTCGACGACGTGCTCCCGGAGGGCCGGGAGCTGCGGGTGCGCCGCACGGCCAACCTGCACACCGGTGGCACGATCTCCGACGTGACCGCCGCGCTGCACCCGGAGATCGCCGCGGCCGCTGTGCGAGCGAGCCGCGCGCTCGACGTGCCCGTGACCGGCCTGGACTTCCTCGTCCCCGACGTCAGCGGGCCCGCGTACGTCGTCATCGAGGCGAACGAGCGGCCGGGCCTCGCCAACCACGAGCCGCAGCCCACCGCGGAGCGGTTCGTCGACCTGCTGTTCCCCGAGACCCGCTCCGGACCGGACGCGTGACGGCTCCGACGCCCGGCGGCCTGTCCACCGCGAGACCGCGCCGCCTGCCGATCGACATGGCGTACGTCCGCGACGTGCTGCTGCACCTGCTGCGCACGGCCAGCCCGACCGGGCGCACGGACGAGGCGGTCCAGTACGTCGGCGAGCACCTGCTCGACCTCGGCCTGGACCTGCAGGTCACCCGGCGCGGGTTGCTCAACGCCACGCTGCAGCCCGACCTCGCCGGTCCCGACCGTGCCGTCGTCGTGCACGTCGACACGATCGGCTGCATGGTCACCCGGCTCAAGGACAACGGCCGGCTCGAGGTCACCCAGCTCGGCACCCACAGCGCCCGCTTCGCCGAGGGCGCCCACGTCACGATCTACACCGACACCCCGCTGGTCACGTACACGGGCACGGTGCTCCCGCTGAAGTCCAGCGGCCACCAGTACGGCGACGAGGTCGACACCCAGGGCGTGGGCTGGCCGCTCGTCGAGGTCCGCGTCGACGAGCCGGTCGACTCCGCCGAGAGCCTCGCCGCGCTCGGCATCGCGGTGGGCGACTTCGTCGCGCTCGACGCCAACCCGGTCGTCACCCCCCACGGGTTCGTGAAGTCGCGCCACCTCGACGACAAGGCCGGGGTCGCCGCCGCGCTCGGCGCCTTCAAGGCGGTCGTCGACGCGGGGCTGCGGCTGCCCGTGTCGGCGCACCTGCTGGTGACGATCGCCGAGGAGGTCGGCCACGGTGCGACGCACGGCCTCGACACCGACGTGTCCGAGATGGTCGCGGTCGACAACGCCGTGGTGGCGCACGGGCAGCAGTCGCGCGAGCACGCCGCCAACATCGCCATGCTCGACAGCACGGGGCCGTACGACTACCACCTGTCCCGCCGGCTCATCGCGCTCGCCCGCGACCACGAGGTCCCGTACACCCGCGACACGTACCGCCACTACCGCTCCGACGCCGCGAGCGCGGTCGAGGCAGGGCTCGAGATGCGCACCGCGCTCATCGGCTGCGGGGTCGACTCGAGCCACGGTCACGAGCGCACGCACCTCGACGGCGTCCGGGCCGTCGCCGAGCTGCTCGCGGTCTACCTGCAGAGCGACCTCACGTTCCCCGACTGGGACACCACGGAACGGGGGACGCTCGCGGACTTCCCCAGCCGCAGCGTGCAGCCGGCTCCGCTCGAGGAGCGCCGGTACGGCCGGCGCAGCACCGACACGACCCGCGGCGACGGCGACCGCCGGCGCAGCCCGACCGACACGAGGAGCACCCCGTGACCTGGCCCGTGACCGTGAGCTTCAGCCCCGCCCTGCGGCCGTTCGGGCTGTCGGTGTCCCAGCGCGGCACGGTGACCGTGCGCGTGTTCCCCGGCTGGGTGGTGCAGGTGCGCTCGCCCTGGCGCTGAGCCTCCTCACCGCTCCCTCACCGCGCCCGGAGCAGCTCGCGCAGCTCGCTCACCAGGTCGTCGACCGCACGGCCCGCGCCCCGGCACAGCAGCGGCGCGTTGAGGAAGCCGTGCGGCAGGTCGTCGTACTCCCGCGCCCGGACCGGCACCCCGGCCTCCCGGAGGCGCTGTGCGTAGCGGCGGCCGTCGTCGCGGATCGGGTCGTCGGCGGCGGTGACCACGACCGCCGGCGGCAGCCCGGTGAGGTCCGGCGCCCACAGCGGTGACACCCGCGGGTCCTTCGGGTCCAGGCCCGAGGCGCCGAGGTAGTTGGCGGCGTACGCGTGCACGTCCTCGGTGGTGAGGAGCGCCCCGGCGGGCGTCGTCCTCAGCGACGGCGCGCTCAGGGTGAGATCGGTGGCCGGGTAGAGCAGCGCCTGCGCGGCCAGGCGCGGTCCGCGCTCGCGCGCCGCCAGCGCGACGGTGGCGGCGAGGTTGCCGCCCGCGCTGTCGCCCATCACGACGAGCGCGTCCGGGGACCCGCCGAGCTCGCGCGCGTGCGCCGCGGCCCAGGCCGTGGCGG
>JALYNK010000052.1 GCA_030773235.1 Actinomycetota bacterium
AACGCCGTGCAGGCCGCAGTCATCAGCGGTTTCGTGCAGCCGGAGCAGCCCGACCTGCTGCAGGCGTACGTCGAGCCGTACTTCGCCGTGATCGGCGAGGTGTGGCGCACCCGCACCGCCGAGATGGCGCAGAACGTCGTGGTCGGGCTCTACCCGTCGCTGCTGGTGCAGCAGGACGTGGTCGACCGCACGGACGCGTACCTCGCCGCGGAGGAGCCGGTGCCGGCGCTGCGCCGGCTGCTGCTCGAGGGCCGCGACGGCCTGGTGCGCGCGATGCGCGCCCGGGAGCGCGACCGGGCGGCCGGAGGCGCCTCCGCCTGACGCCGACGCCCGGCGGGCCCGTGCTCGATCGGGCCCGGGCTCAGCGAGCCCGGTGCTCGATCGGGCGCAGTGCTCGATCGGGCGCAGTACTCAAGAAGGGCCCGGTGCTCAAGAAGGGCCCGGTGCTCAAGAAGGGCCCGGTGCTCAGGCGGGCGGGGAGACCCGCCGCGAGCCGACGCTCCCCTGCACCTCGTCGTGCCCGGCGCCGGCGGCCGGTGCGTGCGCGGAGCCCGCGACGGCGTCGTCGCGCCGCGCCAGGTCCGCCTGCTTAGCCTCGGCGGGGCTGAGCGCCTCGCGCCGACCGGCGGCGTCGGCGATCTGCCGCAGCCCCTCGCTGACGCCCCCGACGATGTCACCGCCCTCGAACGCGCTCGTCATGGACAGCACCGCGAGCCCGCACACCCGGTCGGGCACGCGCCGCCGCACACCTGAGCCGGTGACGACCTCGACGCGCCGCTGACCGGGGGCGACGACGAGCAGGACCGCGTCGTCCGCGCGCGCGCCGAGCGCTGCGTGCAGGCGCTCGGCGCCCGACCTGAAGTGCGTGATGTCCTGCAGGTCGAGGTCGCCGACGAGCACCGAGACGTCGAGGCCGTTCTCGCGTCGGATCGTCTCGAGGTCGCGCTCGATGCGCTCCTGGTCCCGCGGGGGCAGGCCTCCCGTGCTACCAGCTGCCACTTGCCCCACCCCTGACGCCCGAGTTCGGATCGGCGGTCTCGACGGCCTTGACCGGATCGGGGGGGCCGGCGAACCACACCGGCGCGGCCGCCCAGCCGCGCTGCGGGCGGTAGCGGTTCCCCGTGATCATGCCTGGCAGCCACACCAGGGCCGCCGTCACGAACAGGATCAGCGCGGGCACCAGCACGAACAGCAGCAGCCCCTGCGTGGTGGTGATGCCGCTGTAGAGGTCGGCGCCCTCCTGCGGGCTGAGCTCGTCGTTCAGCGCGTAGGCCGGTGCGGCGGTGATCACGGTGGTCGTCGCGGCGGTCAGGAGCAGGCCGCCGAGTTGGGCGGCGCGGGCTCGTCGGCGGCTCACATCGTCCTCACGGTCTCGTCGGGCGCCTCGGCGGCGTCCGGTGCGGACCCGTCCTGGCTGGACGGTTGACGGTCGGGAACGTGCTGCACGTGCGTCCGGGCACCGCTCGGGGTCGCCACCGGAGTGCCGGACGCATCGGGTGGGGCTGACCGTACCGCTCCCCCTCCGACGCCCTTCCGGAGCACTCCCGCGAGTCGCCGGACGCCCGGGTGGGCGAGCAGCTCCTCGAGGCCGAGCGGACGCCCGTCGGCGTCGGCGACAGGCAGCCGCCAGTTCGGGTACTCGTCGACGGTGCCCGGCAGGTTGGGCTGGCGGAGGTCGCCGACCGCGTCGCCGAACGCCGCGAGCACCACCCGGCTGGGCGCGGCGGCGAGCGCGGCGTGCATCGCGACGACGACGTCCTCGCGGCCCGCGCCGGCGGCGAGCAGGCCCTCCCGCTCGAGCATGGCGAGCAGCGCCTCGCGCTCCTCCCGCACCCGGGCGCGCTCCTCCTCGACAGGGACGCCGAGCTGGTCGAGCTCGTCACGCACCCGCACCTGCTCCTCGGCGAGGAACCCCGCCGCGGTCGGCAGGTCGTGGGTGGTCACGCTGGCCATCGCGAGCTCGCGCCAGTCGGCCGGCGGCAGGAACGCGCCGTCGTCGTCGCGCTCGAACCACAGCACGGCGCTGCCGAGCACCCCGGTCTCGTCGAGCCGGGTCCGGACGCGGTCCTCGACGGTGCCGAGGTCCTCGCCGACGACGAGCGCCCCGGCGCGGACGGCCTCGAGCGCCAGCACACCGAGCATCGCGTCGGCGTCGTAGGAGACGTACGTGCCCTCGGCGGGGCCGGCACCGGCGGGCACCCACCACAGCCGGAAGAGCCCCATGACGTGGTCGATGCGCACGCCGCCGGCGGAGCGCAGCACTCCCCGGACGAGCTCGCGGTACGGCGCGTAGCCGAGCTCGCGCAGCCGGTCCGGCCGCCACGGCGGCAGGCCCCAGTCCTGGCCCTGCTGGTTGAACGAGTCCGGTGGAGCGCCGATCGTGGTGCCGAGGGCGAGCGCGTCCTGCAGCGCCCAGGCGTCGGCGCCCCCGGCGTCCACGCCGACGGCCAGGTCGTGCACGACGCCCACCGGCATGACCGCTGCCGCCTCGGCCGCGGCCCTGAGCTGCTCGTCGACGAGCAGCTGCACCCAGCACCAGAAGGCGACGCGCTCGGCGAGGTCGACGCGCGCTCCGGCGATGTCCGGCCCGTCGGGCCGTCGCAGGCCCTCGGGCCAGTCCTGCCACGGCACGCCGTGCCGCTCCGCGAGCGCGCAGAAGAGCGCGAAGTCCTCCAGCGGCTGCCCCAGCTCGGAGCGGTACGCCGCGAGCGCGCCCTCCCGGCGCCAGGGCCACAGCAGCTCCAGGGCCTGCACCTTGGCCGTCCAGGACGGGTCGCGCGGCACCCGTTCCGGGTCGGTCGGCGGCCGCAGCGCGGCGACCCGGGCCCGTACGGCGTCGTCGGCGGCGGCGTGCTCGGGGACGTCCTCGATCCGCAGGTACAGCGGAGAGCGGAAGCGCCGGCTCGACGGCGAGTACGGCGACGGGTTGATCGGCGGAACGGGGCTCTCGGCGTGCAGCGGGTTGACGAGCACGACCCCGCCGCCGTCGGCGGCGGTGCGCTCGACCACGGTGCGCAGGTCGCCGTAGTCGCCGATCCCCCACGACTGCGCGCTGCGCAGCGAGTACAGCTGGACCATCCATCCCCAGGTGCGGTCGAGCCGCTCGGGCAGCTCCACCCGGGCGGGTGCGACGACGAGCACCGCGGTCGCGCTCTCGGAGCCGCCGAGCGTCGGAGCCTCGGCCTCGACGCGGTGCCAGCCGAGCGGGAGGTCGGGCAGCGCGACGTCGACGCGGCGCCACCCGTCGCGCTCCTCGAGCACCGGCCCGTCGACGGCCGGCTCGCGGGTGCTGCCGTCCTCGAGCGTGATCCGCACGCGGACGTCCGCCGGCCCGCGCACGGGCAGCGCGGCCGGCTCACCGGCCCGGACGACGAGCGACGGCGGCAGCAGCCGTGACCAGGGCGCTGACTCGAGGGCGGCCAGCGCCTGCGCCCGCTCCCGTGCATCGCCGGCCGGCACGCCGAGCGCGGCGAGCGCGGCGACGACGGCGGCCTCGCCGACCTCGACGGGCCGGCCGGCCCAGTCCTCGTAGCCGGTCGCGACACCGTGCGCCGCGGCGAGCGTCTGCAGGTCGGGGTCCAGCTGAGGCGCGGCGCGGTCGCTCACGCGCCCCCCCTCCCCGCCCCGCGCGGGCTCACCCGTCGCTGCGCAGCCGGGCGTACGACACCAGGTCGTGCCACGTCCCGCGCCGCCACTGGGCGCCGCGGAGCACGCCCTCGCGCACGAAGCCCGCCCGCTCCAGCGCCCGCTGCTCGGCGACGTGGTCCACGTCCGTGCTCGCCTCGACCCGGTGCACGGGCAGCTGCGCGAACAGGTACTCGGCGAGCATGCGCTGTGCCCGGCTGCCGTGCCCGCGCGCCCACGCCCTGGGCCGCAGCGCGATGCCGATGTTGACCGCGGTGGAGGCGGCGTTGGGACCGTACGCCACCTGCCGCCAGCTGACCGTGCCAAGCGGCCGGTCGGCGCCGTCGGTGACGACGAGCTCGCCCCCGCCCGCGTCCCGCTCCTCCACGTGCACGGGCACGTCGGCGGGGTCGGCGAGGTCGTCGAACTCCGACGCCGGCTCGCGGCGCCACCGCTCGAGCAGCTCCCGCTCGTCCGGGCGGGCGGCGCGCAGGCGGGTGACGACCCCGTCCCCGGCGCCACCGTCGCTCACGCCGGCCACAGCGGCGGGTGCCGGTCGCGCCAGGGTGCGGCGTCCTCGAGCTGCGCGGACAGCCGCAGCAGCGTGACCTCGTCGGCGGGCCGGCCGACGAGCATGACGCCGATCGGCAGGCCGTCGGGGCTGACGGACAGCGGCAGGCTGATCGCCGGCTGGCCGGTGGTGTTGAACAGTGCGGTGAACGGCGTCCAGCGCACCTGCCGGGCGAAGTCCTCGGCGGGCTCCGCGTCTGCGCTGAACGCCCCGACCGGTGCGGGCGGCTGAGCGAGGGTGGGCAGCAGCAGCACGTCGTACGCACGCGTGGCGCGGACGCCGGCCCGCGCGGCCAGCTGCAGTGCAGCCAGCGCGGCGGTGAACTGCGTCGCCGAGAAGGCGCGGCCACGGCCGCGCAGCCAGCGGGTGAGCGGGCGCAGGAGTGACTCGCGCTCGGGCGGCACGGGGCTGCCCGCCGCGCTCACCGACCAGACGACCTCGAACGCCGGGCGCAGCTCCGGGCCGTACGGCAGCGCGACGTCCTCGACGTCGTGGCCCAGCCCGGCGAGCAGCGCCGAGGCCTGCTCGTACGCCGCGACGACGTGCGGGTGCACCGGGGCGTCGTCGAACAGGGTGGTGCGGGTGCGGCCGATCCGCAGCTGGCCGGGCGGGCGGTCGCAGGCGGCAAGGAACGGCTCGGCCGGCGGCGGCGCCCAGTGCGGGTCGCCCGGCTCCGGCCCGGCGAGGACGTCGAGCAGCGCGGCGGCGTCGCGGACGGTGCGCGCCAGCGGCCCGTGGACGCCGAGGCCGGTGACGTCGGCGTTGACGGGGCCGCCGCTGATCCGGCCGCGGGCCGTCTTGAGACCGACGAGCCCGCAGACGCTCGCCGGGATGCGGATCGAGCCTCCGCCGTCGGAGCCGTGCGCGACGGGGACCAGCCCGGCGGCGACCGCCGCGGCCGCGCCGCCGCTGCTGCCGCCGGCGGACAGCGCGAGGTCCCAGGGGTTGCGCGCCGGCGGGGCGAGGTCGGACTCGGTGTAGCAGGGCAGGCCGAGCTCGGGGACGTTCGTCTTGCCGAGGCTGATCGTGCCGGCGGCCCGCAGCCGCTCGACGACGGTGTCGGACACCTGCGGCACGAAGCCGGTAAAGGCGCGCGAGCCGAACTGCGTCGGCACGCCCGCGGTGAGGGTGAGGTCCTTGACGGCGGTCGGCACGCCGGCCAGCGGCGAGTCGGCGAGCGGCCCGGCGGCCTGCGCCCGCGCGGCGTCGAGCGTCAGCGTGACGAACGCACCGACCTGCGGGTCCAGCCGCGCGATGCGGTCGGCGCAGTGGTCGACGAGCTCGCGCGGCGACACCTCCCGCCGCCGGATGGCCGCGGCCTGCTCCAGCGCGGTGAGGTCGTGCAGCTCGGCCACCCGCGGGACCGTACGGCCCCGGTCGTCAGGCCGGCTCCTCCAGGGCCTCACCGAGCCCGGGCAGGCCGTCGAGGTACGGCGCCCAACGGGGGTCGAGCCGCCGTGCGCCGACGACGCGCCACGCCGACCCGCTGGGCGCCACGGGTTTGCGGCGCAGCCGCCAGCCCATGTCGGCGACCGCGCGGTCAGCCTTGACGTGGTTGCAGCGGCCGCACGCCGAGACGACGTTGTCCCAGGTGTGCGTGCCGCCGCGGCTCTTCGGCACGACGTGGTCGAGGCTGGTCGCCGCCGCGCCGCAGTAGACGCAGCGCCCGCCGTCGCGGGCGAAGACGGCCTTGCGGGTCAGCGGCACGGTCGCGCGGTACGGCACGCGGACGAAGCGGGTCAGGCGCACCACGGACGGCACGGCGACCTCGCGCTGCGCGCTGTGCAGCACCTCGCCGGACGCGGCGACCTCGACCGCCTTGTCGGCGAGGACGAGCACGACCGCGCGGCGGCCGGGCACGACGCACAGCGGCTCGTACGTCGCGTTGAGCACCAGCGCCTCGGCCACTCCGTCCGCCTCCTCGCCGGGAAGCATGGCCGATGCGTCCGCGATCCGCTACGGAGTCCTCCGGCGCGCCGCGCCTACCGTGCGCGGGTGCTGCTGCTGACCGTGCACGCCGTCGCGGTGAGCGCGCTGGCCGGGCTGGCGTGGGTGGTGCAGCTGGTCGTCTACCCGGCGTTCCTCACCGTGGGCCCGACCGCGGTCTGGCCGGCCTTCCATCGCGCGCACTCGCGCGCGATGACGCTCGTCGTCGTCGCGCCGTGGGCGGTGCAGGGCGTGACGCTGGCGCTGCTGCTCGTCACGCCGCCGGCCGGGGTGCCGTACGGGCTCGTGCTGCTCGCCGCCGGGCTCGGGCTGGTGACCGTCGGCGTCACCGCGACGGTGTCCGTGCCGCTGCACAACCGGCTCCAGCCGTACGACGAGCAGGTCGCCCGGCGGCTGCTGCGCACGAACTGGTGGCGGACGGCCGCGTGGACCGGCGGCGCGCTCTGTGCGACGGCGATGCTGATGCTCACGGGTGCATGAGCCAGCCCGCCACGCTCAGCAGGCGCTGCCGACCCGCCTCCGGTGGCCGAGGCCCCGCGGCTACCACGGCGGACGACAGCCTGGACGTGCATGAAGAGAGCGCTCCCGCCTGGCCGTAGCGAGCGCTTTCTGCTCATCTGCTGAGGGTGCTGCCGGGGCCCGCCCCACAGTGCATGCCGCTGCGACCGCTCAGCGGCAGAAGCGGATGTTGGCGCGGGCACGTACGCCGAGTGGAGCCGGTCCTCCACACGGGTGCGAGCAGATCGACCTGACGCTGATCTGCTCCGGAGGGACCGCCGACGACAGCAGGACCACCTTCGACGGAGCTGGACGCGAATGTGAGCGGCGGGCTCAGCCCGCCGCTCACCTCGGACGCCAGTCGCTACGGGCAGGTGATCCGCGAGTTGTGCGCCTCGAACATGCCTTCGGGGCTGTGCCGCCACAGCCAGACGTGCAGCTCGTGGTGGTCGGGCATGCTGCCGTCGGGTGCGTGACCTGCCATCGGGCCGTGGAAGTCGACCCCGAACATGGTCGGTCCGTTCAGATCGCGCACGTACGGCGGAGTCGCCGGTGCCGTGAACGTGTCGTAGAACCGAACGTATTCGACACCGACGAGGCGCAGCTTCCCGTTCCGACCTGGTTCGTAGAGCAGCACCTCGGGCGTCGACACGTCGAGGTCGGGGTCGGCGGCGAGTGCGAAGTTGACGTAGTGGTAGCCCTGTCCCGGCTCGCACGAGGAAGCCTGAACGTAACCGGCTTCGAGGGCACGCTCGACGTTGTGGAATCGAGCAGTGGCAGCCCGCGCCTGGGCTAGTGTTCCGTCTGTGATGCCCGTGGCCTGCGCCGGCGTCATCGGCGTCAGTACGGCGGTGGCGGCGAACGCCGCGAAGAGCGATGTCCGTTTCATGCTTCCCCCTGGTGTGTCCCCGGGCGGAAGACATCGTTCTCTGCGGCCGGGGTCTCTGGTCGACAGTTCTCCGTTCGCCTTGCGTCCATGCACGCTGCTGACGTGTCGCGGGCGCGTCCATAGTCACTAGGAGCAGTTGACCGACCGCGGGCGCAGAACTACGTTCTGCTACCTCTTGCGACCTGCCGTACGGGAGGGTGCGCGCGGGCGGACCTCCGGAGCCACCGCCGACGGACCGTCATCCGCAACTCGGCATGAGCGGTCGCCACACCGCCGTCCATCAGACCGGCTACGCAGTGGCGTCCGCCGCGCAGCCGATGTCAGTACCAGCCCAGCACTCGACTAGGAAGCAGGACGGAGAGCGGGCGTGCTCCTGGTCGCCCGTACTAGGAGAC
>JALYNK010000053.1 GCA_030773235.1 Actinomycetota bacterium
GGGACGGCGCAGCTTGCAGTCGGTGAAGTGCGCAAGCAGGCTGGCACCGAGGTCGTCGTCCGGCCGGTCGGTGAGCACGACGAGCCAGTCGGCGCCGTGCCGGACGCGCAGCGCCTCTCGCACAGCGAGCGCCGACGGGCAGGCCACCACGCGGACGTCCTGCTCGGCGTGCCGGAACGTCGTCGGGCCGTCCCACCGCGGACGCGCCCGCACCGCGAGGACGCCCGCCGGGTGCGCGTGCGCGCGGGCGTCGTCGATCAGGGAGCGCAGCACGTGCATGCTGACGTCGCCCGAGGCGTCCGTCGGTCCGGACGCGCCCTCGGGCACGGTCACCCGCCGCTCCGGGACCAGGTGATCTCGTACGTCGCCTGCGGGTGGGCGTCCAGCTCCGCGCGCAGCGCGTCGAGGACGGCGTCGCTGCCCTGCCCAGCGGGGCGGAGCAGCCGGTTCGCGCCGGGCGGGGGCGGAGGTGGCGGTGGCGGCGGGGGCGGCGGCGGTGTGGCGCCCTGCAGCCAGGCGAAGAGCCCGTCTTCGGCCTGGGCCAGCGCTCGCGTCAGCGGCTGGACGATCTCGTCGGCGCGCAGCGCGTCACGCAGCGCGGTGACGACCTCGGCGGCGCGCGGGTCGCCGCCCTGCGCGGCCTCGACGAGGGGGCGGTAGCGGTCCCAGCGCACGCTCCGCAGCGCACCTCACACCTGCCCGGCGCTGCTGTGCGAGCGAGCGACCGCGGCCTCGGTGGCAGGCAGGGCGGTGGTGGCCAGCCGGCGGACGAGCGCGACGCGGTCGCCGGTCGTGTGGAGGGCCTCGAGCAGCGCCGCACCGGCGCGGGCGGTCGCGAGCCGACCGCTCTGGTCCGCGACGCCGATCCGGGCGTACGCGTCCTGCACGACCGGCGGCAGCTCGCCGGCCGCGCCCCCGATCCGGCGAGCCTCCTCGTGCACGAGGTCGCAGAACCGGCTGAGCGACCCAGCGGTCAGGTGGGCCGGCGCCACGAGGCCGAACAGCGCCTGCGCGCGCTCGGTCGCAGCGCGGAACTCCTCTGCCGTCGGCAGGGGCTCGGGGCGCAGCTCGAGGGCGTCCTGCACCTGCCCGGGGCGCGGCTGCACGGGCCCGCCGTGCAGGTAGCAGGCGCGCTGGCGCAGCGCCGCCCACGCCAGGATCACCACGTCCTCGACCTCGAGGCGCAGCCCGAGCGGCGGCTGCACGCCGCGGATCCAGGTGCGCACCTGCCCGGCCGTCACGGTCGCCGACGGGTCGATGCCCGCGCGGGCCTGCGCGCGCTCGAACTCCGCCGCCCACGGCGCCAACTGGTCGTCGCCGAAGAGGAAGTGCGTCTCGCCCGCGCGCCCGACGCCGAGGACGTTCGCCACCCGCCGCACCGCGGCCCGGTCGCCCGGCTCCACGAGCACCCGTGACTCGGGGTCGCCGAGCGCGGCGTCGACATAGCGCAGCACGGTGGCGAGCTCCCGGACGGTCACCTCCTGCTCGGCCGGTTCGAACCGCGGATGGCCGGGAGCGCTCGTCGCGAACGCCCGGTCGAGCAGGTCGGCGAAGGCGCTGCGCAGGTCGGCGCCGACGGGGCGGGCAGCGTCGAACGACGGGTCGAGGCTGATCAGCACCCGGTCGTGCCCCGGGTCCTCCACCAGCGTGCCCGGTGTTACGGCCGCAGCGCCGTACGCCTGCTGCACGACGCTGCGCAGCCGCTCCCGCAGCGCGCCGCGCTGCGACTCCAGGATGGCGCGCGCCGCCACCCGGTCGCCCTCGGACAGGTGCTGCGCGGCGGCGGTCCACCGGTCGCCGGTGCCGCCGAGCACCCACTCGAGCTTGACCAGCCGGCTGAGCTCCTGCATCCGCTCGGGGGCGAGGAAGCGGGGCAGCCAGACGATCGTGGAGGAGGTCAGGCCCCTGCTCAGCAGCGCGTCGAGCCGCTGGAGGTCCTCACTGGCGGAGTGCCCTGCCTCGTCGAACGGGTGGTCGACGACGACGCGCCAGGTGCCGGGCCGTGCCCGGAAGTGGTCCTCGGACAGCCAGCTCGCGTCGCGGACGTTGCCGAAGACGAGATCGACCTCGCGGCGGGACCCGCGCCAGACGAGAGTGTGGGCGATGGCGCCGAACATGTCGGGCTCGCGGTCGGCGACGCCGAGCGCCTCGCGCACCAGGCTGCGCAGCAGCTCGCGGCGCCGGCCCTCGTTGTCCTCGCCGCGCACCTTGTCGACGACCGACTCGTAGTCGACGTCGGCGAGCCGGACGCGGATGACGGGGTTGCGCGGGTCGTCGCCCACCGAGATCTCAGGGACAGCGGTGTGCCACTCCCGCACGGTGCCCAGCACGATCGCGGCCTCGCGACCGGCGATAGGAGCGCGGATCGTGCCGTGGTTGAGCGAGGCCAGCCGGCTCGCGGTGAGCTCCTTGAGCGCGGGCACCTCGGGAGCGATCGCCGACAGCAGCAGGGTCTTGGCCAGGCGCTCGTCGGCGGCGTACCCGGGCGTCGACGCGTCGCCGTGCTTGCGCAGCAGGCGCGGCCGCAGCTTGTCCTGCCACAGCGCGGTGGCGGCGCGGAACCGCGCCGTGACGACCTCGTCGAGCGCCTGCTTGCCCGACACGACGTACTCGAAGGCGTCGCCGACCGGCACGATGTCGTCGACGGTCAGCTCACTCCGGCGGTCGACGAGCATCTGCTGCATGACCTTGAGCGCCGTCCGCTCCCGCTGCATGAAGCCGGCCAGCGCTCGCAGCGTCGAGACCAGGGCCGGGCTGAACGGGTAGGTCAGCCGGAACGCCGCCTCGTCCGCGCCGCGGTGCCGCTGGTCGGTGTGCACCCCGTCGAGCAACACGTCCCAGACGTCCGGCCTGCGGTCCAGCGCGGCGAAGGCGTCGCCCAGCACCGCCGCTGCCCGCTCGTCACGCGGCCGCAGCAGCCGCTGGTGCGCGACGTACGGGAGGTTGTCGTCGCCGAGGACCAGGGTGGTGAACCGGCCCTCCTGGTGGCGGAACGCGCGGTCGAGCGCCTCCTGCTCTGCGCCGGAGGCCCCGGCGTCGGCGAACCACCGCGACAGGTCGAGCTGGCGGGCGACGAACGACACCAGCGGGATGGCGCGCGGCTGCGACGACTCGACCAGCTTGGTGAGCTTGGGCGCCTCTCTGCGGAAGAACGCGCGGTCCTGCACCCCGAAGGCGAGCCACAGCACCAGCTCGTCGAGAAACAGGACCACGGCGTCGTACCCGAGGTCCTGCGCGTGCGCGGCGACGGCGGCCAAGCCGCGGTCGAGGTCGACGTAGCCAGCTTGGTCTGTGTACGCGGTGAAGAAGCGCTCGACCAGCACCGACACCAGCTGCTGCCGCGCCCGGTTGCCCGGCTCGGCCGCCCGGGCCTCCTGGTAGCGGCGCGCGTCCCAGGAGCCGGAGCCGAGCACAGCCGACCAGGGGTCGTCGGCGGCGCCCTCGTTGAGGGCGGCGAAGAACCGCTCGTCGCCCAGCGCCACGCGCTGGCGCTCCCCGTCGACCAGGATCGCCTGGTCCTCGTGGACCGCGGGCAGCGGCACACCGGGGTGCAGCTGCTGGATCGTGCGCACGTAGCCGCCGAGCAGCGCCTCCTCCATCGAGGGGGCGCCGAGCAGGTGGTACGCCAGCGGCAGCACCTTGCGACCCTGCAGCTGCGGGTCGTGCGCGGCGAGGACCCCCTGCAGCTCGGGGATCGCGCGCGCGTCGGGCTGGGACCGCAGCAGCGCGTGCAGCACCGCCATGAAGTGGCTCTTGCCGGAGCCGAACGAGCCGGAGAGGAACGCGCCACGGCTGGTGCGGTCGGCGAGCGCGCCGGTGACGAGGTCCAGCGCGCGGTCGAAGGCGTCGACCAGGGCGGGCGTGGCGACGTAGTCGCGCAGCGTCTGCGCGATGCGGCGGTCGTCGATGCCCTCGGTGAGCCGCAGGACGTAGTCCTCGGCGCCGGTGCGCTCGGGGATGTCGATGACCTCGCGGAGCAGCATGCTCATGTCTCGCGTCGTCCCACTCCATCGACTGTGACCGCACGACAGGACGTCACAGAACGTAGCCCCCGCTGCCAGGCGACCTGTGGACAGAAGCGGCACAACCTTGCGCTTCCCGCCGTCGCACGCAACTCTAGATAGCTAACCTTGCGCGGAGCGCCTCCTCGCGCAACCTTTCGGCGCAAGCGAGCGGAGCGGCATGGCGGGGTGGGGACGAGCGTCCTGGCCGCCCGCCCCCAACGCGCCCACCCACGCCGACCGGCGGGGCGGCGACTACGAGCGCTACCAGCCCGACCGCATGCTCGGCCGCCCGCTCCTGCTGGCGCCCGACGTCTCGGAGCTGGCCTGGCGGGTCGAGGCGGCGGTGCGCGGGCTCGGCGACCTGCCCGGCTCTCGCGGCCTGGAGGGGCTAGCCCGCTTCCTGCTGCGCTCGGAGGCCATCGCCTCCTCGCGCATCGAGGGGCTGCAGGTGTCGCCGCAGCAGGTAGGCCTCGCGGAGCTCGCCGAGGAGGAACAGCTGACGGTCGAACGCGTCAACCGCACCGCGCGGCGGGTGGCGGCCAACATCAGCGCGCTTCGGCAGGCGTCGTACGAGGTGGCGGCGCGGGAAGCCGTCGGCGTGACCGACGTGGTCCAGCTGCAGGAGCACCTGCTCGCCGACGAGCCCCGCCTGCACGGCCTGCGCGACGAGCAGAACTGGGTCGGCGGTTCGGACCACCACCCGCTCGGCGCGGAGTTCGTGCCACCGCCCGCCGAGGACGTGCCGGAGCTGATGGCGGACCTCGTCGGCTACCTGAACACCGGTGACCACGCACCGCTGGTCCAGGCCGCGCTCGTCCACGCGCAGTTCGAGACGGTCCACCCGTTCCGCGACGGCAACGGCCGGGTCGGCCGGGCGCTGATCCACACCGTCCTGGTCCGGCGCGGGCTGACGCGGCGGGCCGTCCTGCCGATCAGCCCGGTGCTGCTCACCCGCTCTGACGAGTACGTCCGCGGGCTCACGGCCTACCGCTACAGCGGACCGCCGAGCGGCTCTGCGAGCCAGGAGGGGGTCTCGGCGTGGCTGCGGGTGTTCCTGCAGGCCGTGGACGTGGCGGTCACGCAAGCCCGGGAGTTCGCCGCCGCGCTCGACGATCTGCGCGCGCAGTGGGAGGAGTCCGTGGCCGGCTGGCGCCGGAGCCAGGACCTGCGGCAGACCCCCCGCGCCGGCTCGGCGACCGCCCGCCTGCTCGAGACGCTCCAAGAGCATCCTGTGCTCACAGCTGCCGGCGTGATGCGCCTTCTCGACGTCAGTCGGCCCGCCGCGACCGCGGCGCTCGACGAGCTGGCCCAGGCCGGCGTGCTCAGCGGCCGAAGGCTCGACGGACGGACCGGGGCGCACCTGGCGCTGGACGTCTTCGAGCTCATCACCTCGGCGGAGCGCCGGCTGGCCAGCACCCGGTGGGACACCCGAGCCTCGGCGCCGCTGCGGGCGACGCCGTACCGCCCGCAGCGCCCCGAGGACGACGTCGGTCCCAGGGCTGCTCAGGGGTGACGTCCTGCGGCACGTCGCTCTGCCGGCCGCGAAGCCGACGCGGTGCCGTGCTCGTGCTCGTGCGGCTACCGCGGCTCCTCGGCGCTGCGCACCGCCTGCTCGATCTGCTCCCACCACGCGTACTCCGACAGCTCCTCCTCGCCGGGCCCGAGCAGGGACGTCCAGGTGCCGGCCTGGCCGTCCCACCTCACGGCGGTCCGGACGCCGCGCAGTTCGGACACCTCGACGCAGATCGCCCGCATGCGGGGCGTGCGGCTGAACGGGAAGCGCGTCTCCTCCACGGCCGCCACGAGCGCGCTGGCCCGCCTGAAGAGCAGCGCCTGCTCGGCCACGTCCTCAGCGTTGTCGGAGAGCGCGCCGCCGTAGCCCGACTGGACCCGGAAGGCGAGCGGGCCGAGAGCCAGGCGCCACGTCAGGGCGTAGCTGTTGAGACCGTGCCCGGCGTGCGCGACGGTCAGGTGGTCCGGAACCGGGGAGCGGAGGTAGCCGGCCGCCGGCTCGGGCCACCACAGGTAGTCCTCCAGCGGGTTCGGCTCGTCCACCCCGGGTCGACCACCACCACTCGCCGCGACGGCACAGACGCTCGGCGAGCGCGCGCGGCAGCCTGGGCACGCTGAGCCCGGCCGCGGTGAAGCTCGAGGCGAGGTCGGGCAAGGCATGCCCTCGCTCGTACGTGGACGCGGCCTCGGCCAGCTCGCTCTCGTAGCACGTGGCGACCGCAGCGATCCACGCCAGCGCCTCGTCGGCAGCCGCCGGCGGGAAGGAGCGGCCCAGCTCGACGAGCAGACCGTCCTGCTTGTCGAGGAGCACGCGGGTCTCCTCGTCCGAGCGCACGCGGGCCAGGCGTTCGAACACGGGCACCGTGGCCGGAAAGGGACCCAGCGCGACCACCAGGCGCGCCGACCCGTCGTCGCCGTCGGCCACATGGACCGGTCTGCCCTTCACGACGAACGTCACGACCTGCCGGCTGCCGTGCCACCAGAACACGCTCTGCGCGTGGGGCTCGTCGGGGTTCTCGACCGCCACTCCTCGTGCCGCCAGCGCTTCCGCGAGGAGCAGGCCCTCGGCTCGGGGGCGCCACCCACTGGCGTCCGCCAACATCAGCGCCGCCTTCTCAGCCACTGCACCCAAGCGCTGCAGTGCGGCAGACAGGTGAGGGACAGCCGGTCGTGGGCGAGGCGTGTCGGTCATGCGTCCGCCAGTCCCGGAGCCGCGGCCGTCACGGTGCTGCGCGTCCGATGCACGGCCTCACCGGGCTCGGGCACCGCGCACCTTCCGCACCCAGTCCTCCGGCGTGCGCATCTCGTACGGGGCCAAGGCTTCCTGCACGCGAGCCGAAGGGTTGTTCGCCGCGTACCTCCCGCCTTGGCTCCATGCTTTCGTTTTCATCCAGCCGAGTTGCGCAGCCAGGTCGAGTGCCTCGGACGGCGAGAGGCAGAAGAACCGCGCCTCAGCGGGCTCGCGGACGTGCCAGGCGTAGACGATGTGGAGCCACGGCAGCCGCCGGTACTTCTCGTCGACGCTGACCACTCGGCCGCTGGCGGCCTTCATCTGCAGCGGCAGGGCTGAGAACGCCTCCCCCTCGAGGTCGAGGTACGCGATGAGGTCGACCCCCCGGTCCCGCTCCGGCCGGGCGACCTCCAGGCCGCTCGACACCAACGCCGTCACCAGCAGGTTCCGGCCGAGCACCTCGACCTGCTGCGTGTCGAGGGGCTCGCTCATGCACGGGCTCCGGCACCGCGGCGGCCGCGCGTGGGGGCTGGCGGACGCCAGGCGCGCAGCTGGTCGTCGGTCTGACCGACCTGCGCGCGACGGGCCGCCAGCTCCTCGCGCAGGAACGCCGCCAGGTCGACGCCGCTGGCCGGGTCCACGCCCGCGTGCCACTGGTCCACCCACGGCTGCAGCTCGACGAGCCCGGCGACAAGGGGGATGAGCCGCTCGTCGTCCACCCCTCCGCCTCGCGCTCCGCGACCAGCGTGTGCAGGGCCAGCGCCTGCTCGGCGGAGTCCCATCCGGCCCAGCCCAGCAGTGAGGTCGGGTCGTTCGCCCGTCCGGCGTCCGGATAGAGGACGAAGCGCTCCCTGGGCACGTCGAGCTTGCCGCGGGCCGCCCAGTAGGCCGTCCTGCGGAAGTCCACCGACGTGTACTTCGGCGGCACCGGGATCGGACCGACCTGCTCGCCGGCGTCCTCGCGCCGCTGCAGCGCCCAGGTCTGCTCCCACGCCTCACGCTTGCGCAGGCCGGTGTCCTTGTAGCGGTGGGCGGCCAGGTACGGCACCGCCTCGTCAGCGAGCAGCCGCACCAGCGACGCGGTGACCGGCACGTCCCGGTGGCCCTCCCACAGCGCCAGCACGGACGTCAGGTCGGC
>JALYNK010000054.1 GCA_030773235.1 Actinomycetota bacterium
TCCTTCGCCGCGATCGCCGACGCGATCCCGGCCTCGGCGGCCTCCTCGAGCACGCCGGTGGCGGCCGCCTCGAGCGGCCCGCCGGTCGTCCGGACGACGACGCCGCCGGCCTCGGCCTGCACGGGAGCGGTCACCGGCTGGTCCCGTCCGGCGACGCCGAGGCCGGCCCGTCGCCGGCTGGCTTGGCCTGACCGGCCGGCATGACCTCCGCCCCGAACTCCTCCAGCTGCTCGGTGACCCGCGCGATGAGGTCGGCGTACGACCCCTCGAACTTCGCGAGGCCGTCCTCCTCGAGGAACCTCACGACGTCGTCGTAGTCGATCCCGGCGTCCCGCAGCCGGTCGAGCACGCGCTGCGCGTCCTCGTAGGTGCCGTGGACCGTGTCGCCGCGCACCTTGCCGTGGTCGTGGACCGCCTCCAGCGTCGCCTCCGGCATCGTGTTGACGGTGCCGGGCGCCACGAGCTCGACGACGTACTGCGTGTCGTCGTAGCGCGGGTCCTTCACGCCGGTCGACGCCCACAGCGGCCGCTGCGGCTTCGCGCCCGCGGCCTGCAGAGCGCGCCAGCGGTCGGTGTCGAACGTCTTCTCGTAGTGCGCGTACGCGAGCCGCGCGTTCGCGATCGCGGCGAGCCCCTTGAGCTCGTCGCGGTCGCCCCCCGGCAGGTGTGACAGCCGCTTGTCGATCTCGGTGTCGACGCGGGAGACGAAGAACGAGGCCACCGAGCCGATGCGCGAGAGGTCGCGTCCGGCGTCGCGCGCCTGCTCCAGCCCGGCGAGGAAGGCCTCCATCACCGCGTCGTAGCGCTCCAGGGAGAAGATCAGCGTGACGTTGACGCTGATGCCCTCGGCGAGCGCCCGCGTGATGGCGGACAGGCCCTCCTGCGTCGCAGGGATCTTGATGAACAGGTTCGGGCGGTCGACGAGCCACCACAGCGCGCGGGCCTCCGCGACGGTGCGGTCGGCGTCGGAGCTGATGCGCGGGTCGACCTCGATGGACACCCGCCCGTCGACGCCGTCGGTGCGGTCGTACACCGGCCGCAGCACGTCGCACGCCTCGCGGACGTCGTACGTCGTGAGCGAGCGGACGGCCTCGCCGACGTCGGTGCCGCGCAGCGCCAGGTCGCGGACCTGGTCGTCGTACGCGTCGCCCTGCGCCAGCGCCTTCTGGAAGATCGTCGGGTTGGTGGTCACGCCGACCACCGAGCGGGTCTCCACCAGCTCGGCGAGGTTGCCCGTGCGCAGCCGCTCGCGGGAGAGGTCGTCGAGCCAGACCGCGACCCCTGCCGCGGTGAGCTCCTCGAGTGCGTGGGTCATGGCTGCTCCCTCAGTTGCCGGTGGTCGAGCCGGAGGTGCGGCCCAGCCGCGACAGCGACGACCGGGCCGCGGCCACGACGCGCTCGGCGGTGAAGCCGAACTCCTCGTACAGGACGCCGTAGGGCGCGCTGGCGCCGAAGTGCTCGAGCGCCACGCACTCGCCGTACGCGCCGACCCACTCGTGCCAGCCCTGCGACACCGCGGCCTCCACACTGACCCGGGCCAGCACGTCCGGCGGCAGGACGCTGCGGCGGTACGCCTCGTCCTGCTCGCGGAACCACTCCACGCACGGCATCGAGACCACCCGGGTGCCGATGCCCTCGGCCTCCAGCAGGTCGCGGGCGGCGAGCGCGATCTGCACCTCGCTGCCGGTGCCGATCAGGAGCACCTGCGGCGTGCCGGAGCCCGAGTCGGCGAGGACGTACGCCCCCTTGGCCACGCCCTCGGCGCTGCCAAGCAGGCCGCGGTCGAGCACGGGGAGGTTCTGCCGCGACAGGCACAGCCCGGCGGGGCGGTCGCTCTGCTCGAGCACGGTGCGCCAGGCGACCACCGTCTCGTTGGCGTCGGCGGGCCGCACGACGTCGAGGCCCGGGATCGCGCGCAGCGCCGCCAGGTGCTCCACGGGCTGGTGGGTGGGCCCGTCCTCGCCGAGGCCGATCGAGTCGTGCGTCCACACGTAGGTCACCGGCAACTGCATGAGCGCGGCGAGGCGCACCGACGGGCGCATGTAGTCGCTGAACACCAGGAACGTCCCGCCGTACACGCGGGTGGCGCCGGACAGCGCGATCCCGTTCATAACCGCGCCCATGGCGTGCTCGCGGACGCCGAAGTGCAGCGTGCGGCCGTACGGGTCCGCGCCCGGATAGGGGTTGCCCTCGGGCAGGAAGCTGGTGGCGCCGTCCATCGTGGTGTTGTTGCTGCCGGCGAGGTCGGCCGAGCCGCCCCAGAGCTCGGGCAGCACGTCCTCGAGGGCGCTGAGCACCTTGCCGCTCGCGACGCGGGTCGCCATGCCCTTGTCGCTCGGCTCGAAGGTCGGCAGCGCCTCCACCCAGCCGGGAGCGAGGGTGCGGGTCGTGAGCCGCTCGTGCAGCGCCTTGCGGTCGGGGTGCGCGGCGGCCCAGGCGTCGTAGCGCTCCTGCCACTGCGCGCGCGCCGCCCGGCCGCGGTCGACCACCTGCCGGGTGTGGGCGACGACGTGCTCGGGGGCGTAGAAGGTCGTGTCGGGGTCGAAGCCGAGGACCTCCTTGGTCGCCCGGGTCTCGTCCGGGCCGAGCGCCGAGCCGTGGGTCTTGGCGCTGCCCTTCATGTTCGGCGCGGGATAGCCGATCACGGTCCGCATCGCGATGATGGACGGTCGGGCGCGCTCGGCCTGCGCGGCGGTCAGCGCGGCGTACAGCTCCTGGACGTCGTTGCCGTCCTCGACGCGCTGGGTGTGCCAGCCGTACGCCGCGTACCGGGCGAGGACGTCCTCGCTGAAGGCGTTGACCGTGTCGCCCTCGATCGAGATGTGGTTGTCGTCGTAGAGCATGACCAGGCTGCCGAGCCGCTGGTGGCCGGCGAGGGAGGACGCCTCGGCGGACACCCCCTCCTCGAGGTCGCCGTCGGACGCCAGGCACCAGACCGTGTGGTCGAACGGGCTCTCGCCGGGCGGCGCGTCGGGGTCGAGCAGGCCGCGTTCGTACCGCGCGGCCATCGCCATGCCGACCGCGTTGCCGACGCCCTGGCCCAGCGGTCCGGTGGTGACCTCGACGCCGGGGGTGTGCCCGTGCTCGGGGTGGCCCGGGGTCAGAGAGCCCCACTGCCGCAGGCGGGAGAGGTCCTCGACGGTCAGGCCGTAGCCGGACAGGAACAGCTGCACGTACAGCGTGAGGCTGGTGTGGCCGCACGACAGGACGAACCGGTCGCGCCCCGGCCAGGAGTGGTCGGTCGGGTCGTGGCGCAGCAGCCGCTGGTAGACGAGGTACGCGGCGGGCGCCAGGCTCATCGCGGTGCCGGGGTGGCCGGAGCCGGCCGCCTCGACCGCGTCCAGCGACAGCGCCCGGGCGACCTTCACGGCCTCGTCGTCCAGCGGTGCCCACTCCAGCGCGGGAGTGGTCCGCTCCTGCACGTTCCTCGTCACGCGGTGTCCGTCCTCGTCGTGGTGCGCCGCGCGCCGTGCTCCTCGTCCGCGCGGACGGGTGCCCGGTCGTCTCCGGTCCCGGCCGCCCCGCCTCGCCCGTTCCCCCTGCTCCGGCCACCAACCGGTGGGCGTGCCCCGGCAGGAGAGGGAGCGCCTCCGCCGGTACTCTTCGGCTCGTGACGACGCTCGCGGACGACCCCGTCGTCGCACTGCAGGAGCCGTCGCGGCTGGACCGCGCCCGCGCCGTCGTCGGTGCGTACGTCGCGCTGACCAAGCCGCGGATCATCGAGCTGCTGCTGGTCACGACCGTGCCGACGATGGTGCTCGCGGCCCGCGGGCTGCCTCCGCTCGGACTGGTCGCGGCCACGCTGCTCGGCGGCACGCTCGCGGCCGGCAGCGCCAACGCGCTCAACTGCTGGTACGACCGCGACATCGACGTGCTCATGCACCGCACTGAGGCGCGCCCGCTGGCGACCGCCCAGGTCACGCCGCGTGCAGCGCTGGTGTTCGGGCTGGTCCTCGGGGTGCTCGCCACCGCCGTGCTGGCGGTCACCACCAACCTTCTGGCCGCCGCGCTAGGCGTGGCCGCCATCGCCTTCTACGTCGTCGTCTACACGATGCTGCTCAAGCGCCGCACGTCTCAGAACATCGTCTGGGGCGGGGCCGCGGGCTGCATGCCGGTGCTCATCGGCTGGGCCGCGGTGACCGGCTCGCTGTCGTGGGCGCCGGTGGTGCTGTTCGCCGTCGTCTTCTTCTGGACGCCTCCGCACTACTGGCCGCTGGCCATGCGCTACCGCGACGACTACGCGCGCGCCGACGTGCCGATGCTGCCGGTGGTGGCCTCCGACCGCACGGTGGCCGCCCGGATCGTGGCGTACTCGTGGGTGATGGTGGCGGTGTCGCTGCTGCTCGTCGTCCCGCTCGGGGTCTCGGGCGCGCTCTACGGGGTGACGGCGGTGGGGACCGGCGCGGTGTTCCTGCGCGAGGCGCACCTGCTGCAGGGCCGCGTCCGGCGCGGCGAGGACCCGGCGCCGATGCGGCTGTTCCACTGGTCGATCACGTACCTCGCGCTGCTGTTCCTCGCCGTCGCCGTCGACCAGCTGGTCTGACAGCGGGCGCGCCGGGCGGTGCAGCGCGGCCGGCACGGCGCCGCCTCCTCTCGCGGCTGGCGCCGCCGGTCAGCCGCCGTGGGCCGGACCGCCGAGTCGCTCGACGACCTGCTCCTGCTGCTCGCCTACGCCGCCTTCATCGCGCTGCACCGCGTCGCTCCGCGGCTGGCGGCCGTGACCGCTGTCGTCCTGGCAGTGCTGGCGGCGCTGGGGGGCCTCCCTGGTGTTCCGGCGGGCGCGCGAGCGTCCGCCGCGGAGCGTCTGCTGCGCGCGGTGACAGTCGGGCTGGTGTGCGGCGTGGGGGAGCGCGGCCGTGCTGCTGGCCCCCGCGCTCGTGCTCGACGTGGTCGTCGGACCGTTCTGATCGAGGCCGCCGTCCTGCTGAGGTGAACGGCAGCCAGGCGCTCGCGTGTCCCGCAGCCGCGGCTCGACGGCGGCGCCCCGGCGTCAGCGGGTGGCGGCGTCAGCGGGTGGCGGCGGCCGGCGCGGCGGCTGCGGCGCGCGGCACCTGCACGGGCACGTCCACGACGGGCAGCTGACCGCGCTCACGAGTGCTGAGCACGACGCGGACGGCGTACACGAGGACGAGGCAGGCGCCGGCGAGGTGCAGCCCGACGAGCAGGACCGGCAGCCCGGTGAAGTACTGCACGAACCCGAGCGCTCCCTGCGCGAGCTCAACGCCGAGCAGGACCAGCGCGCTCCGAGCGGCCGCGGTGGCTCCGACCGCGGCGCAGGCGACCCACAGCCCCACCGTGGCGCCGACGAGGAGGAACACCAGGTCGGCATGCAGTTGGCTGACGGCAGCCGGGTCGAGCCCGGTGCGCCCGGCGGCCGGGTCACCGGAGTGCGGACCCGAGCCGGTGACGACCGTGCCCACAGCGAGGACGGCCGCCGTCAGCCCGAGCAGGCCGTAGGACAGCCGGCGCAGCAGCGGCGGCACGGTGAGCCGGGCCGGCTCGTCGCCCTCGCGGGCCCGCTGGTGCAGCACGACGGCCGCCCCGATGAGCACCATGCTGAGCAGGAAGTGGCCCATCACGGTCCACGGGTTGAGCCCGGTGAGCACCGTGATCCCGCCCAGCAGCGCCTGCGCGGGGATGCCGAGGAACCCCAGCACGGCGAGCCGCACGAGGTCGGGGCGCCGCGGCCGCTGCCGGAGCACCGCGACGAGCAGCGCCACGACGACCGCGGTGAGGACGAACGTCAGCAGCCGGTTGCCGAACTCGATCACGCCGTGGACCGCGTACTCCGCCGTCGGCGTGTACGTCGTCTCGGTGCAGCGCGGCCAGGTCGGACAGCCGAGCCCGGACGCCGTCAGCCGCACCGCGCCGCCGGTCACGACAATCACGCTGTTGGCGACGACGCTGGCCAGGGCGAGGCGGCGGACGGTCGTGGCGGAGGGCCGGCGCAGCAGCCGCCGGAGGCGCTCGAGCACCTGATCATCGTAGGGCCGCACGGCGCGCGAGGCCTGCCGGGCGGCCGTAGTATCAGAGCGTGACGCAGGGGGCCCGCCGTCAGCTGCTCCGCCCGTCGTGGCTGGTGCTGCACGCGGTCGCGGTGCTCGGGCTGGCCGTGATGGTGTGGTGCGGCTTCTGGCAGTGGGATCGCGGCGCGGACAGCGGCTCGGTGCGCAACTACCTGTACGGCGCCGAGTGGTGGGCCTTCGCCGCGCTGTCGGTGGTCGGCTACATCAAGTACTGCCTGGACGAGACGGCACCGGGGCGCAAGGCCGTGGCACCCGTGCTGGCGGCCCGGCCGGCGCCTGCCGTGCCCGCCGCGCCCGCCGCGCAGGCGTACGACGACGACCCCGAGCTGGCGGCCTGGAACGCGCACCTCGCCGATCTGGCCCGCCGCGACGCGGAGTCGCGCCGGTGAGCGACCCGTTGCTGCGGTACCGGGTGCTCGCCAACATCGTCGGGGTCGTGCTCATCGTCCTGGTGTTCGTGGCGGTGCCGCTGCGCTACCTCGCCGGGATCCCCGAGGTGTCCAAGACGGTCAGCCCGGTGCACGGCGTCATGTACATGCTGCTGGTGCTGAGCGTGATCTCTCTCGGCCGCAGCCGGGGCTGGCCGATCAGCCGCATGGTGCTCGTCGCGCTCGCCGGCACCGTGCCCGTCCTGTCCTTCGTCGTGGAGCGCCGCGTCACCCGCGCCGAGGAGCTCGTCCTCCGCTGACCCGCCGCGCGCCGCCGCCCCCCGAGCGCTTGTCCGCCCGGGCCGACGTCCCGACGGGCTCCCGTTGTCGCTACGGACGGACAAGCCGGTCCCTCTGCCGCCTTGTCCGCTCGGGACGACGTCCCGTGGAGCTCCTGGTGTCGCTACGGGCGGACAGGCCCGTCCTGCGGCACGCACCTGACTGCCCCTGTGGACGCGTCGCTGTGGTGGGGACAGCCCCGCCCGCACGGTCGCAAACCCGCGGCGAACGTGCGTCCGTGCCTCTCGTCCTCACCCGCCGGCAGGCCCTCGCCGCGGGGCGCAGTCCCGCTGAGGTCGACGCGCTGGTGCGGTCACGGCGCTGGACCGCGCTGCGCCGCGGCGTGTACCTCGCGCAGTCAGAGCTGCCGGACGACGCCGCCGCTCGGCACGCGGTCGAGGTGCAGGCCGCTGTGCTCGCCGTCGGGGTGCCAGCCGTGGGCAGTCACGAGTCCGCCGCCATCGTGCACGAGCTGCCGCTGTTCGTGCCGTACGACGGCCCGCCCCTCCTCACCCGGCTGCGCCCGGCCGGCGGTCCCCGGTCCGACCCGCGTGCGGCGGCTCGGCTGGTGGCACAGGTGCCAGCCGCTGATCGGCTGGTGGTCCACGGCGCCGAGGTGACCTCGGCCGCGCGCACCGCGGTGGACCTGGCCCGTACCCGGCCGCCGCTCACCGCCGTGGTCGCGCTCAACGGCGCGCTCCGCGCCGGCGTGCACCGCCGCGAGTTGCGCGCCGTCCTCGACCGGCAGGCGGGCTGGCCCGGGGTCGCGGGCGCGCGCGAGCGGGTCGAGTTCGCGGACGGGCGGTCCGAGTCGCCGCTCGAGTCCGTCGGTCGGCTGCGGCTCGCGCAGGGAGAGCTGCCGGTCCCGGAGCTGCAGGGCCTCGTCTGCAACCAGTACGGGCTGCTCGTCGCCCGGGTCGACTACCTGTGGCGCGAGCAGCGCGTCGTCGGGGAGGCCGACGGGGTGCTCAGGTACGACGACCCCCGGCGCGTGTACGAGGAGAAGGTGCGGGAGGACCGCGTGCGGGACGCGGGCTTCGAGGTGTTCCGCTTCGGCTGGACCGAGGCGGTGCACCTGCCTCAGGTGCTCCTCGAGCGCGC
>JALYNK010000055.1 GCA_030773235.1 Actinomycetota bacterium
TCGTAGTAGAGCTCGAACTCGTACGGGTGCGGGCGCAGACGCAGGGCGTCGATCTCGACCTCGCGCTTGTAGCGGATCCAGGTCTCGATGAGGTCCTCGGTGAACACGCCGCCCTCGAGCAGGTAGTCGTGATCGGCCTCGAGCGCGTCGAGCACGGCGTCGAGCGACGCCGGGACCTGCGCCACGTCGGCGATCTCGTCCGGCGGCAGCTCGTACAGGTCCTTGTCGATCGGCACGGGCGGCTCGATCTTGTTGCGGATGCCGTCAAGACCCGCCATGAGCATCGCGGAGAACGCGAGGTAGGGGTTGCTCGACGGGTCGGGGCAGCGGAACTCCAGGCGCTTGGCCTTGGGGTTGTTGCCGGTGATGGGGATGCGGATGCAGGCCGAGCGGTTGCGCTGGCTGTAGACGAGGTTGACCGGCGCCTCGAAGCCCGGCACCAGGCGGTGGTAGCTGTTGACCGTCGGGTTCGTGAACGCCAGCAGCGACGGTGCGTGGTGCAGCAGGCCGCCGATGTAGTAGCGCGCGGTGTCGGACAGTCCCGCGTACCCGACCTCGTCGTAGAACAGCGGTGAGCCGTCCTGCCACAGCGAGATGTGGCAGTGCATGCCGGAGCCGTTGTCACCCATCACGGGCTTCGGCATGAACGTCACGGTCTTGCCCGCCGCGGTCGCGGTGTTCTTGATGATGTACTTGAACAGCATCATCGTGTCGGCGCTCTCCAGGAGCGACCCGAAACGGTAGTTGATCTCGGCCTGACCGGCGGAGCCCACCTCGTGGTGACCGCGCTCGACGACCATGCCGGCCTCGATGAGCTTGGCGGCCATCTCGTCGCGCAGGTCGGCGTAGTGGTCGGTCGGCGACACGGGGAAGTAGCCGCCCTTGATGCGCGGCTTGTACCCGAGGTTGCCGCCGGGCTCCTCGCGCCCGCTGTTCCACGCCGCCGCCACGGCGTCGATGTGGTAGTAGCTGCCCTGCGGCTGCGAGTCGTACCGGATCGAGTCGAAGATGTGGAACTCCGCCTCCGCCCCGAAGAAGGCGGTGTCGGCGATCCCCGTGCCGCGCAGGTACTCCTCGGCCTTCTTCGCGACGTTGCGCGGGTCGCGGGAGTACGCCTCGCCGGTGAGCGGGTCGTGGATGAAGAAGTTGAGGATGAGCGTCTTGCGGGTGCGGAACGGGTCGATGCGCGCCGTGGTGGGGTCCGGCAGCAGCAGCATGTCGGACTCGTGGATCTCCTGGAAGCCGCGGATCGACGAGCCGTCGAACCCGAGCCCGTCGCTGAACACCGCCGCGTCGAACGCGCCCGCGGGCACGGTGAAGTGCTGCATCACGCCGGGCAGGTCGCAGAAGCGGACGTCGACCATCTCGACGCCCTCCGACTCGATGTAGCGCAGGACCTCGTCCGCATCGTGAAACACAGCACTCCTCGTGGGCAGGGCGGGCCGTTCGTCGAGGAGCAAAGGTAGGGCTCGGGCGTGAGGACGCGGTGACCCTCGTGTTTCGTGCGCGTTACGCGTCGCGCCGTCCGTCGAGCGGCGCCGCGCAGGCGCCGTTAGCGTGGACGGGTGACACGCTGGACAGGGACCTGGTTGAGCGGCATCGGGGCCACCGGGCTCCGCGACGAGGACGTCCAGGGACGTCGGCTGGGACTGCCGGCGGAGGGGGCCGGGTCCGTGGCCGCGACGGGCGCCCGCGCGGTGGCGTTCATCGTCGACCTCGTGCTGGCGTCGCTGATCGGCGCTCTGCTCGCCGGTGCCCTGGGCACGACGCCGCTGCAGCGCAACCTGGTGAGCACCGGCGTGTTCGCCGCGATGACCGTGGTCACGCTGATGGGCGCGGGGCAGAGCCCGGGCATGTGGCTGCTCGGGCTGCGCGTCCGCTCGCTGCGCGACACGCGGCCCACGCTCGGCTTTGTCCCGGCGGCCCTGCGCACCGCTCTGCTGGTGCTGCTCGTGCCCGCGCTCATCACCGACCGCGACGGCCGCGGCCTGCACGACCGGGCGGCGGGGACGGTCGTCGTCCGCGCCTAGCGGCTCAGCGCATCTTGCCGCGGGGCAGGCGCGCACCCGTCGGCACCGGCCCCTTGGGGATCGGCAGCGCCTGTCCCATCGCCTTGAGCCGCCGGTCGAGGGTGTTGACCTCCTTCGGCGTGATGTTGCGCGGCAGCTTGGCGAAGTGCTTCTCCAGCCCCCGCAGCGGCACCTGCCCCTCGGCGTCGCCGACCTGCACGTCGTACACCGGGACGTCGCCGAGGAAGCGGGCGAGCTTCTTCTTCTCGTTGACGATGAGCATGCGCGCGCGGTTCGGCGCGCCCTCGGCGACGAGCACGACGCCGGGACGGCCGACGACGCGGTGCACGAGGTCCTGCTCACGGGTGACGCCGACGGCGGCCGTCACCCGCCAGTCGCCGCGCATGCTGTTGAGCACGGCCGCACCGGCGCCGACCTGCCCCTCGACCGAGCTGTACGCGTGCCGCTGGACGCGGCGGCCGAAGACCGCCGTCGCGCAGATCAGTGCGACGAGCAGGCCGAAGAAGCCGAACAGCAGGGCGTGCCCGACCGCGATCCCGAGCAGCAGCAGGAGCGCGAACGGCACGAGGAACGCGATCGCGAGGGCCGGCACCAGGCGCGGGTCAGCCGTGCGCGTCATGGTGAACGCGGCGCGGACGGACGCGAGGCGCTGCCGCCGAGCGGCGCGGCGGGAGGCGCGGGCCTCACCCCGGGTCGCAGACGACCCGCGCTTGCCGGACGCGGTCGCGGTGCCTGCGCGCCCGCCGGTGCCGCTGCGCCCGGGACCGCCGGTGCTCGCGACCCGTCGACTGCCGACCGGGGATGAGCCCCGCTTGTCCCGCGCCATGCGCGCGAGCCTAGTTGCGGGAGCGCGCCCGAGCGGCCTTGCGCGCCGCCCGCTCCGCGAGCCGCCGCGCATTGATCTCCGCCGCCGCCTCGAGGGTCGGCGCCGTGCCGCCGAGCCGCCGCGGCAGCCACCAGGTGTCGTCCGGACCGTCCGGTCGGCCGTCGTAGGTGGCGCGGGCCTCGTCCAGCAGACCGCTCATGCGCGCCTTGAGTTCGCGGGTGACGTCGAGCGCGTCCGTCCCCGGCTGCGGGGTGAACGCCTCGCCGACCACGATGCGCACGGGCAGCCCCCGGCGCGGCTCCGGCCGCCGCCCCTTGGTGTAGATCCGCTGGCTGCCCCAGATCACGCAGGGCACCAGCGGGACGCCCGCGTCCATCGCGAGGCGCGCCGCGCCGGTCTTGAACTCCTTGAGCTCGTAGCTCTCGGAGATGGTGGCCTCCGGGAACACCCCGATGACCTCGCCGGCGCGCAGCGCGGCCAGCGCCTCCGCGTACGCGTCGGCGGCCGGGCCCGTCCGGTCGACGCAGATGTGGTGCATGCTCCGCATCACAGGGCCCGCCACCGGGTGGTCGAAGACCTCCTTCTTGGCCATGAAGCGCACGAGGCGGCCGGGGTACGCGGCGAGCCCGGCGAACATGAAGTCCAGGTAGCCGACATGGTTGACCGCCAGAACGGCGCCGCCGGTGCGCGGCACGTGCTCGGCGCCGGTCACCGTGAAGCGCAGGCCGAGCGCGCGGAACAGGCCCTTCACCAACACGATGACGGCGCGGTAGGACGGGTCGGTCACCCGCCGAACGCTAGGTCACGCGCCTCTGCAGCGGCAGCGCGCCCGGCCGGCGGGGGAGCGCCGCCTGGGCGAGCGCGAGCTGGGCGTTGCGTCGGGACCCGCGCTGTCCGCCGCTCGGCAGGACGACGAGCACGGCCGCCTGCGCGAGGCCCGTCAGCCGACGCGCGCGGCGGCGGCCGTCGACGGGTGCGGTGCGCAGCACGAGTCCTCCCCCGGGTCGGCGCCCACCCTGACGCACCCAGGTGACGTCCGGGTGACGAACACGGGACGAGTGCGACTCCGGACCTACGGGCCCACCGGCTCGGGGACGGCCGTGCGCTTGGCGAGGGCCTGCTCGTAGAGCCGGCCGGCGCGGTACGAGGAGCGCACGAGCGGACCGCTCATGACGCCGGCGAAGCCGATCTCCTCGGCCTCCTCGCGGAGCTCGACGAACTCCTCCGGCTTCACCCACCGCTCGACCGGGTGGTGCCGCGGCGACGGCCGGAGGTACTGCGTGATCGTGATGAGCTCGCAGCCGGCGTCGTGCAGGTCGTGCAGGGCCTCGCTGATCTCGGTGCGCTCCTCGCCGAGCCCGAGGATGAGGTTGCTCTTGGTCACCAGGCCAGCGGCCCGGGCCTGCCGCACCACGTCGAGCGAGCGCTCGTACCGGAAGCCGGGGCGGATCCGGCGAAACACCCGCGGCACCGTCTCGACGTTGTGCGCCAGCACCTCCGGCCGGGAGCCGAACACCTCCTGCAGCTGCGCCGCGTCGGCGTCGAAGTCGGGGATGAGCAGCTCGACGCCGATGCCCGGCACCGCGGCGTGCACGAGCCGGACGGTCTCGGCGTAGAGCCACGCGCCGCCGTCGGGCAGGTCGTCGCGGGCGACGCCGGTGATGGTCGCGTAGCGCAGGCCCATCGTGGCGACCGACTCGGCGACCCGGCGCGGCTCGTCGGTGTCGTACGCCGCCGGCTTGCCGGTGTCGATGTTGCAGAAGTCGCAGCGCCGGGTGCACTGGTCACCGCCGATGAGGAACGTCGCCTCGCGGTCCTCCCAGCACTCGTAGATGTTGGGGCAGCCGGCCTCCTCGCAGACCGTGTGCAGGCCCTCGCGGCGCACCAGCCCCTTGAGCTCGGTGTACTCCGGCCCCATGACCGCGCGCGTGCGGATCCAGGACGGCTTCTTCTCGATCGGCGTCTGCGCGTTGCGCACCTCGAGGCGCAGCATCCTGCGCCCGTCGGGCGCGACACCGTTTCCTGCGGCGGTCACGGCTCTCCTCGTCCTCGTGCGACGACGCTAACGCCGCGGCGGCGGACCCGCTTCCGCAGCGATCGCGGGTCCACCGGCGCGGGCGGGGGCCGGCTGCGGGGCCAGCACCGCCTCGTACGCGTCGTCGGCGGCCGGCTCGCGCACCACCTTGGCGGGGTAGCTGCCGAGGACCTTGAGCGCGAGGCACGCGGCGCGCAGCTCGTCGACGACCGCCCGGGTGCCAGGGTCGGCGACGTTGCCCTCGAAGTCGAGGAAGAACAGGTACTCGAACGGGCTGCCCGGGTGCGGGCGCGACTCGAGCTTGGTCATCGAGTGCCCGGTGCGCGACAGGACCTCGAGGCAGCGCAGCAGCGCGCCCTCCTCGTGCCGGGTGACGAGCACCAGGCTGGTCTTGCTCGGCACGCGCGCCGGCACCGGCGCCGGCTCGCGGGCGAGGACGAGGAAGCGGGTCCAGTTCTCCCGCTGATCGGCGAGGCCGCGGCGCAGCACCACGAGCCCGTGCGCGTCGGCGGCCTCGGCCGACCCGATCGCCGCCCACGTCGGGTCGCGCTCCTCGGCGACCAGCCGGACGGCCTCCGCGGTGTCGAAGACCGTGACCGGCATGGCGTGCGGCAGGCCGCGCAGGAACGCTGCGCACTGCTCCAGCCCCTGCGGATGGCTGAGCACCCGCCGCAGCTCGGTGACCGGGACGTCGGCGACCGCGGCCAGGCAGTGATCGACCCGCCATGTCTCCTCGCCGACGACCTGCACGTCGGCGCGCTGCAGCAGGTCGTAGACCTGGTTGATGCTGCCGGCGGTGGTGTTCTCGATCGGCAGCACGGCGAGGTCGGCGCGGCCCTGCACGAGCGCGTCGACCACGTCGGCGAACGCGACCTGCCCCTCGAAGCGCGCCGCCTGCCCCCGCCCGGCGAGGTGCTTGCGGGCGGCGAGGTGGCTGTACGCGTTCTCGACGCCCTGGAACGCCACGACGAGCGGCTCGTCCGCGAGCTCGGTCAGGTCGGCCACCTGGCGGTCGACGGCGTGCCCGATGATCTCGCGGAACACCCGGCGCACGAGGTCGCCGGAGACGCCGCGCTCGAGCGCCGCCCGTTCCACCTGGTCGAGCACGGCTCGCTCGCGCTCGAGGTCGCGCACCGGCGCCTCGCTGCGCGCCTTGGCGTGGCCGACCTGCCCGACGATCTCGAGCCGCCGGGCGATGAGGTCGACGAGGCCGCGGTCGACGACGTCGAGCTCCCGGCGCAGCGCGTCGAGGTCGGGGCTGGTCACGGCGTCCATCCTGCCCGGACGCCCCGTCTAGCGTCGTCGCCGTGCCCGCCGTCGACGACCTCGTGCACGTGTGGCGGCGGATGTCCGCGGACGAGGTCGCGCACCTCGAGCGCGATCCGGACGCCGCGGCCCTGGTGCTGGTCGACAGCGAGCCCGACGAGCTGTTCGACGTCGGCCGCGCCTGGCAGGCCGTCCACACCCTCCTCACGGGGAGCCCCTGGTCCGGGGAGGGCCCGGCGGGGGACGCGGTCCTCGGCGGGGTGCCGCTCGGGGACCCGAGCACGTACGAGCCGGTGCGGCTGCTCCCGCCGGAGCGGGTCGCGGCCGTCGCGGCGCTGCTGCGCGACCTGGAGCCGGAGGAGCTCGGCCGGCGCTACGACGCGGGAGCGTTCCGGCAGGCCGAGGTCTACCCGGACGTGTGGCTCGACCCGGAGGCGCTCGGCGGCTTCGTGCTGCCTGCGTACCGGCGGCTGCGCGAGTTCCACGCCGACGCAGCGGCCGCGGGCGACGCGCTGCTCATGCAGCTGAGGTAGGCGGCTGCAGCGCCGGCAGGTGCGCCTCGAGCAGCGGCAGGACCTCCGCGGTCGTCACGTCGCGACCGAGCTCGACGGACAGCGAGGTCACCGTCGCGTCCGAGATCCCGCAGGGCACGATCCGGTCGTACGCCGACAGGTCGGGGTCGCAGTTGAGCGCGAACCCGTGCATCGTCACGCTGCGCGCCACGCGGATGCCGACCGCGGCCACCTTCCGCTGGCCGTCCGCCGTCCACACCCCGGAGCGCCCGGCCACGCGGTCGGTCGCCACGCCGAGGTCGGCGCAGACGTCGATGAGGACCTGCTCGAGCCGGCGGACGTACGCCACGACGTCGAGACGCTGGGCGAGCCGGACGACGGGGTAGCCGGTGATCTGCCCCGGCCCGTGCCAGGTGATCTTGCCGCCGCGGTCGACGTCGACGACCGGGGTGCCGTCGACCGGCCGCTCGTGCGGCTCGGTGCGTTTGCCGGCGGTGTACACCGGCGGGTGCTCCAGCAGGAGCACGACGTCCTCCCCGCCCGCCACGACCTCGGCGTGGACCTGCCGCTGCAGCTCCCACGCCTCGTCGTACGGCACCGTGCCCAGGCGCTTGACCAGCACGGCGTCGACGCTACGCCGGGGTGCGCAGGTCGCGCAGGACGGCGGTCGCCGCTCGCCGGCCGGACACCAGCGCGCCCTGGATCGACGCCGAGTCGCGGTGGTCGCCGCACACGTACAGCCCGGGCTCGAGCCGCACGGGCCGACGGAAGGTGCCCATCGGCGGCGCCTGGCTCGGCAGCGCCTCCCGGACGTCGTAGCGCGCCACGTGCTCCCAGCTCCGCACGTCGACGTCGTACAGCCGGGACAGGTGAGCGCGCACCGCCGGCTCGTCGGCGTCCCCGGCGACCACGGAGCTCGACACGAGGTGCCGGCCGGGGGCGTACGAGGGAGCGGCGTTGGTGAGCACCACGGAGTTGACGACCGGACCGCTGCGCTCGCCGTCCAGCACGATCGCCGGCTCCCGGACCGGCGGCTCGGGCGCCAGGTGGTAGTGCGTCGTCACGCTGTTGAGGGCGGGGACGGGGAGCCCGGGCAGGAGGCG
>JALYNK010000056.1 GCA_030773235.1 Actinomycetota bacterium
GAGCCGGGCCGCGCCGACCGCACTGCGCCCGGCCCGGGCGATCCGCTCGGCCGCGGTCGGCTCGTGCCGCCCGCCCGCCACGAACTGCTCGTCGAAGACGCGCTCCCACTCGTCGTCGCCGTGCAGCGTGCTGGACACGGGAGCACCGTAGGTCCGGGCACCGGTCCGCGTGCCCTTCCGTTCCCGTAACGCCCGATCGGGGGCACCCGCGGGTAGCCAGGTCCGGTGACCCGCCCCGCCCGCGCCCGCGCGCTGCTCGCGCAACTGCCCACGCGCTGGGACCGCGTCGCGGGCCGCCACGTCCGCAGCCTGCACGCCGGGCCGTCCGACGGGCCGGACCTGGTGGTCGTCCCCGGCCTCGGCGCCCTCGGCTACCTCGCGCCGACCGTCGCCGCCTGCGCTGCCTGGGCGCGAGTCCGGCTGCTCGACGTCCCCGGCTTCGGCTCCTCCGTCACCGCGCAGCGGCCGGCGGCGCTCGCGGAGGTCGCGGAGCTGGTCACCGCCTGGCTGCGCCAGGTGCCGGACCGGCCCGTGCTGCTGTTCGGCCACTCCACCGGCGCGCAGGCGGCGCTGCACGCGGCGGTCGCCGTGCCCGACCAGGTCAGGGCGCTGGCGCTGGCCGGGGTCACGTTCGCCCCGTCCGCCCGCAGCCCCGCCGGCTTCGTCCGGGCCCTCGTACGCACCGCGCGGGCCGAGCCGGTCGGCCTGGTGCCCGCGGTACTGCCCGAGTACGTGCGGGGGGCGGTCCGCGTTCCGCAGCTGCTGCTCTCCGGGCTGCGCGACCGGCCGGAGGACGTCGTCGGGCGGTGGCGCGGGCCGCTGCTCGTCCTCCGCGGCGAGCACGACGAGGGTTGCACCGCGCCGTGGGCCGCCGCGCTCGCCGCCGCGGTCCCGGCCGGCCGGGTCCTCACCCTGCCCGGGGCGCACAACGTCCCGTACACCTCGCCCGACCTGGTGTCGGCTGCGCTGCGCACGCTGGTCGACTAGACACGGGCACTCCGCTCCCCCTCTCCGCGAGGTCGTCATCGCCGTCCTGCTGCTCGCCAACGCCCACGCCGGCAGCACCGACACCGAGGCGGTCGCGGCCGCCAGCGCGGCCCTCGCGCAGAGCGGCGAGGTGGAGCAGGCGACGACGGGGTCGCCCGAGGAGCTCGACGCGGCGCTCGACCGGCGCGCCGGGCGACGGCTCGTCGTCGCGGGCGGCGACGGCAGCCTGCACCTCGTCGTCCGCCGCCTGCACGAGCGCGGCGAGCTCGCCGACGGCGACCTCGCGCTCGTCCCGCTCGGCACCGGCAACGACCTCGGTCGCGCGCTCGGGATCCCGTTCGACCCCGCTGCCGCCGGCGCGCTGGCCGCGACGGGGCAGGCCCGGCCGCTGGACCTGCTCGTCGACGACGAGGGGCGCCCGTCGGTCAACGCCGTCCACGTCGGGGTCGGCGCGGACGCCGCGCAGGCCGCCGCCGGGCTCAAGCCGCGGCTCGGGCCGGTCGCGTACCCGCTCGGGGCGCTGGCCGCCGGCCTGCGCACCGTGGGCTGGCACGTGCGGGTCGAGGTGGACGACCGCGTCGTCGCCGACGGCTCGCAGCGGGTCCTCATGGCCGCCGTCGGCAACGGCCCGGGCGTCGGCGGCGGCACGGCGCTGCTGCCGTACGCCGTGCCCGACGACGGGCTGCTCGACGTGATGGTGTCCTTCGCCACCGGTCCGTTCGCGCGGCTCGCGTTCGGCTCTGCACTGCGCGACGGGAGGCATCCGGAGTCCGACCGGGTCCGCTACGACCGGGGCCGCACCGTGCGGGTCAGCGGCGGCCCCGTGCCGCTCAACGAGGACGGCGAGATCGGCACCGACGTCGCGGCCCGGGCCTGGCACGTCGTGCCGGGGGCGTGGCGGCTGGTGACGCCGCCGGTCACATCCAGCGCTTGATCGTGCTGACCGCCCGCTCCTGGGCCTTCTGGTGCAGCGGCCGGTCGCGCCAGCGCCCCGGCTCGATGCGCCGGCAGCGCTCGAGGTCGGCGGTGAAGTCCGCGTCGAGCTGCGCGGCCACCTCGGGGTCGAGCACGGTGAGCACGACCTCCTCGTCGTGCTGCAGCGACCGCCGGTTGAGGTTGGCCGAGCCGACGACCGACAGCAGGCCGTCCATCGTCGTGATCTTAGTGTGCAGCATGGCGGGCTGGAAGGCGTGGATCTCCACCCCGCCCGCGACGAGTCGCTCGTAGATCGCCTCGCTGGCGATCTGGCACACCCGCTTGTCGGCGTACGGCCCCGGCAGCATCACCTGCACCTGCACCCCGCGGGCGACGGCGTCGAGCAGCAGCCGCTCGAAGGTCGCGTCCGGCGCGAAGTACGCCGTCTGCACCCGCAACCGCTCCTGCGCCGACTCCATCACCACGCGGAAGACGGTGGCGATGTCGTTCCAGCCCACCGTCGCGCTGCCGCGCGCGACCTGCACCACCGAGCGCCCCCGGCCCACGTGCTCGGGAAACGCGTCGCACCCGTCGTGCAGCGGACGCCCCGTCTCGGCCCAGTTCTGCGCGAACGCCGCCGCCAGCCCGTCGACCGCCGGACCCACCACGCGCACGTGGGTGTCGCGCCACTCGCGGTGGTCGCGGGCGTCGCCGCACCACTCCTCCGCGATGCCGACGCCGCCGGTGAACCCCACCCGCTCGTCGACGATGAGCACCTTGCGGTGGGTGCGGTGGTTCTGCTTGAACGGCGAGATCGCGTACGGCTTGCGGAACCACTCCACCTGCACGCCGCAGCGCTGCATGTGGGCGATGTGCTGCGACTCGATGAGCCGCCCGCCGACGGCGTCGAGCAGCACCCGGACCCGGACGCCGTCGGCCGCCCGCTCCCCCAGCGCATGCGCGAACTCCCGGGCGATGTCGCCCCGCCAGTAGACGAAGGTGAGGAAGTCGATGCTGCGCTCGGCCTGCGCGACCGCCTGCAGCATCGCCGGGAAGATGCGGTCGCCGTTGCGCAGCACGGTGAGCTCGTTGTGCTCGCTGGCAGGGATGCCGAGCAGCCCCTCCAGGACCCGCCGCAGCCGCTGCAGCCGCTCCTCGGAGGGCTCTGCGACCCGCTCGACCTGCTGCGCGACCACGCCGCCTCCGCTCCCCGTCGCGTCCGGCACCGGCGCGGTGCACCGTCTACCACGCGCCGGGGTCGCTGCGGGGGCCCGCGCGGGCGCTGCGCACGACCGCCTCCAGCCGCCGGGGCGTGCGCGCCGATCACCCGGGAGGAGTACCCCTGGCCCGAACGGGCAACGGTGCGGCCATGAGCACCGCGCAGCGCTTCGCCGACGCGCTCCAGGAGCTGGAGCGCACCCGCGACCTCGACGCGTTCGTCCAGATGTTCTCCGACGAGGCGCACCTGGTGCGTCCGGAGGGCCGGGGCGACGTGACGGGCAAGGACGGCGCCCGCCAGTTCTGGCAGGCGTACCTCGACCAGTTCGACGAGATCGGCTCGCGCTTCTCCCGGATCGAGCAGGACGGGAGGCTCGGCGAGCTGGAGTGGACGGGCACGGGGCGGCTGCGCACCGGTCGGCCGCTCTCGTACGCCGGCGTCTCGCTGCTCGAGGTCGACGACGACGGGCTCGTCACCCGGTTCGCGACGTACTACGACACCGCGGCGTTCCTCACCCCGTCCGCCGGGGCCGCCGGGCAGGGGTAGCCGGTGCGCGTCACGCGGCACGGGCACTCCTGCCTGCTCGTCGAGGACGGCGCCGCCCGGCTGCTGCTCGATCCGGGCGTGTTCTCCGCCGGGTTCGAGGGCCTGCAGGGCCTCACCGGCGTGCTCGTCACCCACCAGCACCCGGACCACCTCGACCTCGACCGGCTGCGGCCGCTGCTCGACGCCAACCCCGACGCGGCGCTGTACTGCGACGAGGGCTCAGCGGGGGCGCTCGGCGACCTGCCGCACACCGTCGTCCGCTCGGGCGACCGCCTCGACCTCGGGACCTCCGTCGAGGTGCTCGGCGCGCAGCACGCGGTCATCCACCCCGACCTGCCGCGCATCCCCAACGTCGGCTACCTCGTCGGCGGGCGGTTCTTCACCCCCGGCGACGCGCTGACCGTTCCCGAGGCCGACGTCGAGCTGCTGGGACTGCCCACCGCGGCGCCGTGGCTCAAGCTTTCGGAGGGCGTCGACCTGCTGCGCCAGATCGCGCCGCGCCGCGCCTTCCCGGTGCACGACGCGGTGCTCGCCCAGCCGCAGATCTGGTACGGGCAGTACGCCGCGCTCGCTCCTGACGGCACGACGTTCGAGGTGGTCGCGCCCGACGCGGAGGTGCCGTAGCTCACCGCAGCACCTCCGCGAGCGCCAGCGGCGCGTCCAGCCGCCCGGCGAACAACCCGTTCCGCGGCGTCCAGCCCCGCTGGAGCCGCGTGCCGTCGCGCAGCGCGAACCGCACAGTGTGCTGCGGCTGGTCGCCCGAGCGGGCGGCCAGCACCCGGTCGGGCAGCACGGGCGCCGCGAGCAGGGCGTCGACGACCCGCGCGACGTCGGCCGGGTCGCGCACCGTGCGGACGACCCGCTCCGCGCGGTCGCCGTCGAGGTCGCCGTCGAGGACCGCGATCTCCCGGACCGCCCTCGCAGCTCGAACAGGTCGGCCCCGGTGCGCGCACCGGGTACGTCGTGCGCCTCGTAGAGCCGCCACCGGCCGCCGTCGCGCACGGCGAGGCGGAGGTCGCGGCGGCTCCCGCGGACCTCGCGGATCGCCGTGCCGGCGGGCAGGACCGTCGCGTCGCCGTCGCGCATCCGGACGCCGGGGTTGCTCACCGCGCCCGCGAAGGTGCACTGCACCTGGGCCACCTCCGAGCCCAACAGCCGGCCGGGCACGCCGTCGGCGGGCGGCGGCGCCGCCAGGAAAGTCGTCCCGCGCACCACCCCCCGCCGGCGTGCTGCCCGCGCAGGAACAGCGCACCGTGCTGCTCGCCCGCGACACGCTCGTCACCGAGCTGCGCGACCTCGCCGCCGGCGTGCTGGGCCACCCCCGCACCGTCCGCGACGACCTGCTGACCAGCAGCCCACCGCACGCGCTGCACGCCGCGCTGACCGACCTGCCCCTTACCGGCGAGGCGAGCGCGGGGGAGAGGCGGCTGACCGACGCACTCGCCGCCCCGGGCGGGCCGCTCACCCGCGCCTGGCAGGACACCGCCCGCGCCGCCGTCGCGCTCGAGCGCTACCACCACCAGCTGCCCGCCCTGGCCGGACCGGACGCCTGGGCGGTCGCGCGCGACACCGCCGAGCTCGCCGCCGCGCTGCCGCACCTCGACGCCGACCTCGCCGCTGCACTACCTGCCGACACGACCGCCGCGCGACGCGCGCTGCGGGCGCCGGAGGCGCACGGACTGCTCCGCCTGGCCGCCGACGAGATCCGCGCTCACACCAGCGACCTGCCCGACAGCGCCGCGGCGCTCGAGGTCACCGCCCGACCCCGGATCACCCCGGTGCGCAGCCTCGGCGACCTCCCCGAGGCCACCGCCACCCTGACCGCGCTGCTCCAGCACCGCGGCGCCGACCTCACCGCGCTCGAGGCCCGCGCCACCCTGCAGGCCCTCACCGCGGGCGTCGACCTCACCGCCCGCCTGCTGCACGCCACCAGCCGCGGCGACGACCCGGCCGCCGCGGCCGCCGGCCACCTACACGCCGCCGTGCCCCCCCTGCGGCAGCTGCTGCACGAACCGCTCGCCACCCTCACCCCGCCGTCCGCCGGGGTGCTGCACCTCGCCCAACAGATCCGCGCCCAGCTCACCGCCGCCAGCACCCTCGCCGACCGCCTGCACCCCATGCAACCGAGGCGCGGACCTCGGACCTGGTCCGGCTCGCTCAGCCGCTCGCCCAGTGGGCCGCCGAGACGCCCGCGCTCGCCGGCGCGCTGCGCGACGGCCTGCAACAGGCCGCCGACAGCGCCCGGCTGCTGGCCCCCCGCCGCGACACCGACCGCGGCCGCGACCAGCACCTGCTGTGGCGCCCGCTCACCGGCACCCCCGACGGCCCGCACCCCGCCCTGGCCGCCGCCAACCGCAGCGCCACCGCCCTCACCACCGCCGCCAGCCCCCTCACGAAGATCACCAGGACCGACAGCGCTGCAAACCGACAGCGGGCCGCCACCCGCAACGCCGCACGGGACGCCGGGCTAGCGTTCGCCGGCCTGCGCGGCGCGCTGCACCACCGCGCTCCGCAGCAGCTGCCCAACCCCGCGCGCCCCGCCCACCCCGCGCTCATACCTACGCCTGCTGGGAGACGCCCGCCGCCTGCCGTGTCGACGTAGGACACGTAATGGCGTTGGCCCGGTGGTCAGGAAGCGATCCCTGCGGCAATCAAGGGGCGGCAGCCCGCCGACGCTCAGGTCGAACCCACGTTCTTCACTGCACATGCCAACGGCTCGAGACGCGGCGCTCGCGCCGTGCATGTCCGCTCGTGCCGGTGGCGGGGTCGCGCCCAGTGCGTTGCAGGTGTCGCTGAGTCGGGGCGCTACTCGAAGGTGTCGAGAGCCGTGTGCAGCCCGGCCAGCATGTCCTGGGCGGCTTTGAGCATGACCTGCGCACAGGCCCCGCAGTAGCCGTCCTCGCCTGCGGCCGGTACCAGGCGGAGGGCGGGCACGCGCGGTGCCTGCACCACGCAAGTACGAGCCGGAGGTCCCGCGCCGGACGCGATCTCCACGCTGAGCCGCCGACGCGTTGGACTGGGAGCCGAGTCGGTGCTGGGCGCCGTTCGGTGTCCGGCTGAGGTGGGTGGCTACAGGTCGGCAGTGCGGCTGCCGAGGGGTCCGGCGTGCCAGTCACCGTCGACGTCGACGTCGGCGTCGACGTCGTGTTGCACCGCGCCGGCCGGGCGGCTGTCTGGGGGGCGGGCAATGCCGAGGCCGCGTGCGCGGTGCTCCCGGCGCGCCCGGACGCGCCCGGGCGAGCCCGGCAACTGCTGCGCGACTGGGCCGGCGGGTGGCTGACGGGCCGGCCGCTCGCGGCGTTGGTGCTGGTGGGCAACGAGCTGGTCATCAACGCGGTGCAGCACGGGCAGGGTGAGGTGACGCTCGCGTTGTCCGGGCTGCCCGGCCAGGTGCTGCTGTGCGTGCACGACGACGGCCGCGGCGCGACCACACTCCGTGAGTACACGTCGAGTCCGGTCCGACGGCGCGGGCTGGCTCTGGTCGCCGAGCTGTCCGCCAGGTGGGGGGTGTGTGGGCCGGACTGCGGCACCACCGCCTGGGCGGTGATCCGCGGCTGATCGGGCGGGGCGAGCCGATTCCGGACTGCGGGGTGGCAGCGGGTGGCGGGCGGGTGCGTCCTCACGCCGCTACCCGGCGATCACCTCGCGCGGCGTGCAGCTGCGGCACGGAGCGCGCGGGCCGCGCACCTGGAGCAGCGACAGCAGTCGCTGTCGGTCAGGCGTTCGGTGGGCGCCGCAGGTGTTCCATCAGGTGTGCGCGGCGCGGACTGCTCGCCAGGACGAGAAGGGCCGGCTGACCTGGTAGACCCAAGAGCGCCGTCAGACGGTGCCGATGGACGCGTCCCGACGCGCCTCTGGAGGCCCGTGTCCGTGCCGAGCGCCCGGACCAGATCGTCGGTGGTTGCAGTGCTCACGGCGCCCGCGTCTCCGGTCCGTCCCGAAACCATCCGTTCGGTCGATGTCGGTTGCCCCAGCCGGTGGCGAGGCTGCACGGCAGAGCCCGGCATCCGGGGTTGCCGTCGGTGGTGAGGAGAGCCGTGTCGACCCGCCGAG
>JALYNK010000057.1 GCA_030773235.1 Actinomycetota bacterium
GCACCGTGCGGGCGCGGTTGCCGCCGGCGGTCCCGGCGCCGCGCTCGCGGAGCGCCCCCTGCAGCACCCGCTGGAGGACGTCGTGCGCAGGACCTCCGTCGTCGCCGCCTGTCTCGCGCTGGTCGGGCTCCCCGTCCCGGCCGCGAGCGCGCCCGCCGCCGCTGCCGCCGTGGACGCTCCCCACCCCGTGCTCACCACCGCGTGCGCTCCCGTGCACGCGGACGTCAGCCGCAGCAGCGACGGGCTGCTGCGCAGGTTCGCCAGCGCGCCCGGCGACGGCTGCTCGTCGCGCATCACCTACCTGCGGGGTCTCGGCGACTCCTGGACCCGCATCGCCACGCCGTACGCCGGCACCGTCCTGGCCAGCGCCCGCGACGACACCGGCACGTACGTGCTGTACCGGACCTCGTACACCCTGCGGCTCGGCAAGTACACGGCGGCCGGCGAGTTCCTGCCGAGCCGCCGCTTGTCGTACGCGTCCGGCGACGCGGTCGCCGGCGACCTCGTCGCGCGCGGTGGCGAGTGGTGGGCGGTGTGGACCGAGCCGGTGGGCAGCTTCGAGACCGGTGAGCTCTTCCAGGCCAAGACCGTGGGTGCCGACGTGAGCCGCCAGCGGCTGACGACCAACGCGCTCCCCGACCTCTGGCCGCGGATCACGCTGCAGCCCAGCGGGCGGGCGACGATGGTCTGGCAGCGCAACGACGCGCCCGCGGAGCCCGACAGCTCCGACGTCCACCGCGGCACGTCGACGGGCGGTGCGTGGACGTTCACGCGCCTGCTGTACGGCGGCTACCACAACACGCAGCCGTCGATCGCGTCGAGCAGCTCGAGCGTGTTGATCGGCTGGATCCGGGACGGCCTCCCGTACACCGCGGAGAGCACCGGCGGCGCGTACGCGCTCCGGGCCCACCCGCGGCCCGACCAGCAGACGCCGCTGCGGCCCGAGGTGGCGGTGGCGGGCTCGTCGCTGCACCTGGCGTACCTGGTGGTCGGCGAGGAGGCGCCCGACGAGCAGGTGCTGGTGCGGTCCCGGGTCGAGGGGGTCTGGCGCACCCGCACGGCCGCGACCGTGGGCCCCGCGGGAGCCGGGCAGCTCCTCCTGCACGCGGTGACGGGCACCGCCACGCGGGCGCGCGTGCTCTACAGCACCGGTCCCCGCCTGTGGCAGTCGACCGTGTCCTGAGCCGCGACGGCGGCCGCGCTCGTCCGGCGATGTCGTGCGCAGGACGAGCGCCCGCGGGACCACGTGCCGGGAGTGGTAGCGGGGCTGACGGTGCCACTGGCCGGTCCCGTCGCGGACGCCGCCAGCAGTGCGGACGCAGCTCCGCTCGTCGGGGTCAGGAGCGCAGGAAGGCGACGGCGAGCAGCAGGGACAGAGCCACGGTGCCAAGCACCACGAGGTCAGGCACCACGCCGCGGGCGGGCAGACGGCCGGTGCGGATCGCCCGGTCGGCCTGCCGGTGGCGCCACCACCCGCCGATCACGCAGAGGATGCCGAGTGCGAGCACGGCGAGCCCGAGCGCGGTGCGACGGTCGAGGGCGGTCGCGAACTGCAGGACGGCCAGCCCGCCGGCCTGCACCGCGAGGCCGGTCCGCAGCCACGCCAGCAGTGTGCGCTCGTTGGCCAGCAGGAACCGGACGTCCGGATCGAGGTCAGGCGGGGCGGCCGGCGGACGCTCGGACACCCTGTCCTCAGCTCCCGGTCCAGGTCGCGCGCAGGTCGTCCGGCACGCGGACGGGACGACCGTCGGGGTCGACGAGGACGTACGTCGTCCGGACCGTGCAGCACGGCCGGGCGCCGACGCGCACGTCCATCCGCAGCGTGAAGCTCGTGCCGCCCACCCGCTCGCAGGTCACGCCGACGCTCACCTCGTCGCCCCACCGGGCGGGCCCGGACCACTCCAGCGCCGCGGCCTTGACCCGCAGGTCGAGCCCGCGCTCCAGCAGCGCGCCGTACGGCGTGCCGACCTGGCCGAACCACGCGGTGCTCGCCTCGTCCGCGTACGTCAGGTAGTGGCCGTTGAAGACGATGCCCTGCTGGTCGCACTCGACGTAGCGGACCGGCGCGCACCAGGCCGCGACCGCGCCGGTCGAGGGGGTCACGCTCCGGAGTAGCGCGCGGTCGCCGCGCTGACCGCGACGTAGTGCGCCAGGAACGCCGCCAGCGTGAAGGCGTGGAAGACCTCGTGGTAGCCGAACCAGCGCGGCGACGGGTCGGGCCGCTGGCGGGCGTACACGACGGCGCCGACGCTGTAGAGCACCCCGCCCAGCACCAGCGCGCCGAGCACCAGCGGCCCACCGGCCCGGTGCAGCGCGGGCAGCACCGCGATGCCGACCCACCCCAGCGCGAGGTAGAGCCCGGTGAACAGCCACACCGAGCGGCGGCGCAGCAGGTTGCGGGCGAGCACACCGACGACGGCGCCGCCCCACACGATGCCGAACACCGTCCAGCGCGTGCCGCCCTCCAGCAGCAGCAGCGTGAACGGCGTGTAGGTCCCAGCGATCAGCACGAAGATCATCGAGTGGTCGAGCCGCTGCATCACCACTTCGGCGCGGGGCGACCACCGCCCCCGGTGGTACGCGGCGGAGGTGCCGAACAGCAGTGCGACCGACACCGCGTAGACGGCGGTCGCCGCCGTGGCACGGGTGCCCTCGGCCCGCACCACCACCACGGCGCCGGTGACCAGCGAGACCGCGAAGGCGATCTGGTGCAGCACGCCGCGCAGCCTCGGCCGCAGCGTGTCGGCGGCCTCGTGCAGTGTCTGGGCAGCCTCGTGCAGGGCCCCCTCGACCCGTTCGCGCACCGACCCGTCCTCCTCGTCCCCGCAGGTCAGGAGTGCACCACGTCACAGGTCCGGGGAGTGTCCCGCGGGTACTCTCCCGGGACCGCCTGACCCGTGCCGCCGGCGCTCGCGCGTCCCGCGACCTCCCCGGGAGATGACACCATGACGACCACCACGACGCCGATCCCCGGTCTGGAGAACCCCCCCACCCGGAACGCGCGCCTGGTCGCCTGGGTGCGCGAGATCGCCGAGCTCACGCAGCCCGACCGCGTCGAGTGGGCGGACGGCTCCGAGGAGGAGTGGCAGCGGCTTACTTCGCTGCTCGTCGACGCCGGCACGTTCACCCGGCTCGACCCGGACAAGCGCCCGAACAGCTTCTACGCCGCCTCCGACCCGAGCGACGTCGCCCGCGTCGAGGACCGCACCTTCATCTGCAGCGAGCAGGAGGAGGACGCGGGGCCGACGAACAACTGGGTGGCGCCCGACGAGATGCGCGCCACGCTGCGGCCGCTGTTCGAGGGCAGCATGCGGGGCCGCACGATGTACGTGGTCCCGTTCTGCATGGGGCCGCTGGGGTCGCGGATCAGCCAGCTCGGGGTCGAGATCACCGACAGCCCGTACGTCGTCGTGAGCATGAGGATCATGACGCGGATGGGGACCGCGGCGCTCGAGCAGATCGGCGACGACGGCTTCTTCGTCCCGGCGGTGCACACGGTCGGCGCGCCGCTCCGGCCCGGCCAGCAGGACGTGCCGTGGCCCTGCTCCGACACCAAGTACATCGTCCACTACCCCGAGACCCGCGAGATCTGGTCGTACGGCTCCGGCTACGGCGGCAACGCGCTGCTCGGCAAGAAGTGCTTCGCGCTGCGCATCGCCTCGGTCATGGCGCGCGACGAGGGCTGGATGGCCGAGCACATGCTCATCCTCAAGCTCACGCCGCCGCAGGGTGAGCCCCGCTACATCACCGCGGCGTTCCCGAGCGCCTGCGGCAAGACCAACCTCGCGATGCTCCAGCCCACGCTGCCCGGCTGGAAGGTCGAGACGGTCGGCGACGACATCGCCTGGATGCGCTTCGGCGACGACGGCCGGCTGTACGCCATCAACCCCGAGGCCGGCTTCTTCGGCGTCGCCCCCGGCACCGGCGAGGACACCAACGCCAACGCCGTCCGCACCTTCTGGGGCAACTCCATCTTCACCAACGTCGCGCGCACCGACGACGGCGACGTCTGGTGGGAGGGCCTCACCGAGGAGCCGCCCGCGCACCTGGTCGACTGGAAGGGCAACGACTGGACGCCGGAGTCCGACACCCCGGCCGCCCACCCCAACGCCCGCTTCACGACGCCGGCCGGGCAGTGCCCGACCATGGCGCCGGAGTGGGAGGACCCGAAGGGCGTTCCGATCTCGGCGATCCTGTTCGGCGGTCGGCGCGCGTCCGCGGTGCCGCTGGTCACCGAGTCGCGCGACTGGCAGCACGGTGCGTTCCTCGGCCTCACGGTGTCGTCCGAGACGACCGCCGCTGCGGCCGGTGCGATCGGCCAGCTGCGCCGCGACCCGTTCGCGATGCTGCCGTTCTGCGGCTACAACATGGGCGACTACGCGGGCCACTGGCTGGAGATCGGCGAGGCGACGAGCCCCGACAAGCTGCCGCGGATCTACTACGTCAACTGGTTCCGCAAGAACGACGACGGCAAGTGGCTGTGGCCCGGGTTCGGCGAGAACAGCCGCGTCCTCAAGTGGATCGTCGACCGGCTCGACGGCCGCGTGCAGGGCGTCGACTCGCCGATCGGCACGCTCCCGGCGCCCGGCGAGCTCGACGTCTCCGGCCTCGACCTGCCCGCTGAGGACCTCGAGGTGCTGCTCTCCGTCGACCCCGAGGTCTGGAAGCAGGAGGCGGCGCTGCTGCCGGAGTTCCTCGACAAGTTCGGCGACCACATGCCCGCCGCGCTGCGCGCCGAGTACGACGCGCTCGTGCAGCGCCTCGAGCAGGTCTAGGCAGCCGCGCAGAGGAGCCCGGTCCCGCAGCGCGGGGCCGGGCTCCGGCGTTCCCGGGTCAGCGATCATGTCCGCGCGCTACCCGGGAGGCTCCGGGCCGCGCGCGCCCGGCTGCTCGCGGTCGATGACGGCGTCGGGCGGGACCGTGACGGCTAGGCTCGCCGACGGCTGCGCGGGTCGCCCGCCGGGCCTACGGGGACCAGGGAGGGCGCCGGGGTGGGGCTCCTCGACCTCGCCTACGGGGCGTACGAGCACTCGCTGGCCCGCGCCCTGGCTCGCCAGCAGGCGCCTGTCCCGCGGCACGTGGGCGTGATCCTGGACGGCAACCGGCGGTGGGCGCGCTCCGTCGGCGCCGACAGCGCGCAGGGGCACCAGCGGGGTGCGGACAAGATCGTCGACCTGCTGCGGTGGTGCGACGACGCCGGGGTCGAGGTCGTCACGCTGTGGCTGCTGTCGACCGACAACCTCGCCCGGCCCGAGCCGGAGCTCGCCCCGCTGCTGCGCATCATCGAGGCGGTCGTCGTCAGCCTGGCCGCGCCCGGCAACCCTTGGACGATCAACGTCGTGGGCGCGCTCGACCTGCTGCCGGTCGACACGGCCCGGCTGCTCGAGGAGACCGCCGCCGCCACAGGCGGTCGTCCCGGCGTGCACGTCAACGTCGCCGTCGGGTACGGCGGGCGGCGCGAGATCGCCGACGCCGTGCGCAGCCTGCTCACGGCGCACGCCGCGCAGGGCAAGACTCTGGAGGAGGTCGCCGAGCTGCTCGACGTCGAGCACATCGCCGAGCACCTGTACACGCGCGGGCAGCCCGACCCCGACCTCGTCATCCGCACCAGCGGCGAGCAGCGGCTGTCGGGCTTCCTGCTCTGGCAGACCGCGCACAGCGAGTTCTACTTCTGCGACGCCTACTGGCCGGAGTTCCGCCGGGTGGACTTCCTGCGGGCGCTGCGGGCGTACGCCGCCCGCTCCCGCCGCTACGGCACCTGACGGCCTGGGCAGGACGTCAGAGCGTGGGTGGGTGGAGCGCCGGCACGCGTGACCGCAGCTCCGCCGCCGCGGCGAGCACCACGTCGCGGTCGTGACCGCACGACCGGCATGTGGACCGGTTCAGGCGGACGCCGGGCGGGTCATCGACAGCACGTCCAGCGCGGAGTCGAGCTGCTCCTCGGTGAGGTCGCCGCGCTCGACGTAGCCGGACTCGAGCACGACCTGGCGGATCGTCTTGCGCTCCTTGAGCGACTGCTTGGCGACCTTCGCGGCGTTCTCGTAGCCGATGTACTTGTTGAGCGGCGTGACGATGCTCGGGGACGACTCCGCCAGCTCGCGGCAGCGCTCCTCGTCGGCCACGATCCCGTCGACGGTCCGGTCGGCGAGCAGCCGACTGATGTTGGCGAGCAGCCGGATCGACTCGAGCAGGTTGCGCGCCATCACCGGCAGCATGACGTTGAGCTCGAAGTTGCCCGACGCGCCGGCGAAGGCGATGGCCGCGTCGTTGCCGATCACCTGCGCGGCCACCATGCAGGTCGCCTCCGGGATCACCGGGTTGACCTTGCCCGGCATGATCGAGCTGCCCGGCTGCAGGTCCGGCAGCAGGATCTCGCCGAGCCCTGCGCGCGGGCCGGAGCCCATCCAGCGCAGGTCGTTGCTGATCTTGTACAGGCCGACGGCGTACGTCCGGAGCTGCCCCGAGGTCTCCACCAGCGCGTCCCGGGCGCCCTGCGCCTCGAAGTGGTCGCGCGCCTCGGTGAGCGGCAGGCCCGTCGCCGACGCCACCTCCTCGATGACGCGCGCGGAGAAGCCGGGCGGTGTGTTGATGCCGGTCCCCACCGCCGTGCCGCCCAGCGGCAGCTCGGCGAGGCGGGGCAGGCCGGCCTGCAGCCGTTCGATGCCGTACCGCACCTGCGCGGCGTAGCCGCCGAACTCCTGGCCCAGTGTCACCGGCGTCGCGTCCATGAGGTGCGTACGGCCGCTCTTGACGACGGTGGCGAACTCCTCGGCCTTGCGCTCCAGCGACGCGGCGAGGTGCTCGAGCGCCGGGACCAGGTCGTTGACGACCGCGCTCGTGGCCGCGATGTGGATGCTCGACGGGAAGACGTCGTTGCTGCTCTGGCTCGCGTTCACGTGGTCGTTCGGGTGCACCGCCGACCCGAGCCGCTCGGTGGCGAGGGTCGCGACGACCTCGTTGGTGTTCATGTTGCTCGACGTTCCGGACCCGGTCTGGAAGACGTCGATGGGGAAGTGCTCGTCCCAGCGCCCCTCGGCGACCTCGGCCGCCGCGTCCTGGATCGCCTGCGCCAGGTCCTGCGGCACGACGCCGAGCTCGGCGTTCACCTTCGCGGCGGCGGCCTTGATGCGGGCGAGCGCCTCGATGTGAGCGCGCTCGACCCGCTGCCCGCTGACCGGGAAGTTCTCGACCGCGCGCTGCGTCTGCGCGCGGTACTTCGCCGCCGCCGGGACGCGGACCTCGCCCATGCTGTCCCGCTCGGTGCGCCACTGCTGCTGGGCCTGCTCGCCGCCAAGGGTGTCGTCAGCCATGCCGTGATCCTGCCCCGCGCTGTCAGCGGTCCGCACCGGGGGGCAGGCGGCGCGCAGCCCGGGACCGGCGCGGCGTCCGGAGCAGCGCCGGTGCTGCGGTCGGGGTAGCGCCGTGCGGCGCGCGTGTGGAGCGGGCGCGGTACGGGTGCTGTCGGGAGGTCCGCTCTGCCATGCTCGCCGCGGGCCCGCTCCGGGCCGGCCGGCCGTGCCGGTGCAGCACGTCGAGAGGTGTCACCAGTGGAGCGGGACCGGTCGCGACGGCGGCCCAGCGTGCAGGTCACCGTCGGGTTGGCGGCGACGCTGGTCACGTCCTCCGCCTCGCCGGTCTGGGGGCAGAGCACCGCACCGGCACCGTCC